>JAKUSY010000111.1 GCA_022451445.1 Planctomycetota bacterium | reverse complement strand
TCAACCTCGATGACCCCGAGGCGCGGGGAATCCACATGTCGAGGCTCTACCTCGACCTGCAACGCAACCTCGAGGAGAACGAGTTCACCTTCTCCCTGCTGCCGAAGATCCTCGAATCCTTCACCAGGTCGCACTCATCCCTGAGCACCCACAGCTACCTGAGACTCTCCTACGAGATCATGCTGAAGCGCCGCGCGCTGCTCAGCGACAACGAGGGCTGGAGACACTATCCCATCTCGCTCGAGGCTTCCTGGAACGGGAAACGCGCCGAGCTCAAGAGCAGCTTCCGGGTCACCTACTCGAGCTCCTGTCCCTGCTCGGAGGCCCTGTCGAGACAGACCCTGAAGGAGCGCTTCGAAGAGGACTTTGGAGAGCACCAGTCCGTCAGCCCCTCCCATGTAGCCAACTGGCTGCAGACCCGTGAGGCCTCAGCCTCCGTACCGCACTCTCAGCGCAGCCATGCCGACATCACCGTGGTGTCGGAGAAAGCGGATGAACAGCTGATCGAGAACCTGATCGACCAGGTGGAAGAGACCCTTGGAACAGCCGTACAGTCCGCGGTGAAGCGCGAGGACGAGCAGGAGTTCGCGGTCCTCAACGGAGCCAACCTGATGTTCTGCGAAGATGCCGCCAGGAGAATCTGCTCTCTTCTCGATGAAAAAGAAGGACTGAGGGACTACCGCATCGAGGTGAGGCACATGGAGAGCCTTCATCCTCACGACGCGGTAGCCATCACCACCAAGGGAGTGGAGGGCGGCCTCAGACCCTGAGCCGGCTGACCCAGGTGATTCTTTCCGACAAGACCATCAAGCAAATGCTCGACAGCGGCAAGCTGACGGTCGAACCCCTGGCCGAAAACTCCATCCAGCCCGCCTCCATCGATTGCAGGCTCGGCAGCCATTTCCTGCTCATCGACGAGAACCGCATGGACTGCCTGTCGATGACCTCCGAGATCCAGTACAGGAGCCTCGAGTGCGATGAGATCACGCTGCCTCCCCACTCCTTTCTCCTGGCCACCACCCTGGAATACGTGGAGGTGCCCTCCGGCCTGACCGCCTTCGTCGAGGGTCGGAGCTCCATCGGGCGCATGGGCCTGTTCATCCAGAACGCCGGCTGGGTCGATCCGGGCTTCAAGGGACGCATCACCCTCGAGCTCTACAACGCCAACTCTCTTCCGATCAAGCTCGAGGTCGGCCGAAGAATCTGCCAGCTCGTCTTCTGCGAGATGGACTGCGACGCCTCCCGCCCCTACAACGGAAAATACCAGGGACAGAAAACCACCGAGGGAAGCCGCATTTTCGAGGACAGCGAATCGTCGGAAAGCTGAAATCCGGGTACGCGTGAGCCGGCTCTTCAGAGAGCGACCGATGTTCGACATACTATGCACCCATGAGCGACTCACCGGACAGTTTTTACATCACCACGGCGATCGACTACCCCAACGGCGTCCCCCACATGGGCCACGCCTACGAGAAGATCCTCGCCGACTTCTATGCCCGCTGCGCCCGCCTGCAGGGCAGGGACACCTGGTTCCTCATCGGGCTGGATGAGCACGGGCTGAAGATCCAGAACGCCGCCGAAGAAGCCGGCCAGGCGCCACAGGACTTCGTCGATGAGAAGTCAAAGGCCTTCAGCCACATCTACAAGCACCTGGGAATCTCCCACACCGACTTCATCCGCACCTCCGAGCCCCGTCATCACAAATTCGCGCAGGAGATCTACCGGAAGGTCGCCGACCGGGGAGACATCTACAAGGGCGACTACGAGACCGACTACTGCGTCTCGTGTGAAAAGGCCCTGCAGAAATCCGACATCGCCGCAGGCGAATGCGCCGACCACCCGAAGACCAGGATCAAGGAGGAGACCTATTTCTTCCGGCTTGGGAAATACCGGGACGCCGTGCGAGATCACATCCGGGAAAACCCGGACTTCATCGTTCCCGCAGAGCGCCGCAACGAGATCCTCTCGCGCCTCGAGGATGAGGTGCACGACCTGTCCATATCGAGGTCGGGCTTCAGCTGGGGAGTACCCCTGCCCGATGATGCCGAACATGTTCTCTACGTCTGGTTCGATGCGCTGTCGAATTACATCTCGGCGCTCAAGGAGCCGGACGCTTCGAGAGATAGCTACTGGCCCGCTGACTGCCACGTGATCGGCAAGGACATCCTCTGGTTCCACACGGTCATCTGGCCCGCCATGCTGTTTTCGGCGGGCCTGCCCCTGCCCCGCCAGGTCTACGTACACGGCTTCATCCTCGATGAGAACGGCAGAAAGATGGCCAAGAGCTTCGGCAACGTCGTCAACCCGATGGAGGTTGTCGGAGAATTCGGCGTCGATGCGACGCGCTTCTATTTTCTGCGAGCCTTCGCCAGCGGACAGGACGGCCGCTTCTCGATCGGCGACCTCGAGAAACGCTACAACAGCGAGTTGGGCAACGACCTCGGCAACCTCATCATGAGGATCTCAAAGCTGGGAATCTCGCGCGCGGGCGGTACGCTCAACCCATCGGAGGGAATCGACGACCTCGGGGGCAGAGAGGTGGCCGGAGAGTATCTCGGCCATGTGGAGGCGCGCGAGCACAACAAGGCCCTCGACAGCCTCTGGGCCTTTCTGCGCAAGATCAACGGCTACCTCACGGAGAAGGAGCCCTGGAAGGTCGAAGATGACTCAGCTGTCGAGAAGATACTCTACACCTCTACGGAGGCCATGCGCTGGGCGCTGTGCCTGCTCGAGCCGGCCATGCCCTCCACCGCGACCTCGGCCGCCGGGGTCCTGGGAATCGAGCTTGGAAAGCTGGATGATTTCACCCCCGGCACCCGCTCCTACAGCCTCCAGCCTGCCGAGGCGCTTTTCCCCAGGCGCGAGAAACCCAAAAAAGACAAGTCGGAGAAAAAGAAGAAACAGCCCCAGGGCGAGGTGGACCCCTTCACCAAGCTGGAGCTGAGGGTGGGAATCATCGAAGAGGTCAACGAGCACCCCGACGCCGACACCCTCTACGCCATGAGCGTCGACATCGGCGGCGAGAAGCGCCCCATCTGTGCCGGGCTCAGGGATCACCTCAGCGCCGAGGAGCTCGAGGGGCGCAAGGTGCTGGTGGTAGCCAACCTGAAACCGGCCAGGTTCCGGGGGATCGACAGCCGGGGGATGGTCCTGGCCTCGGACCTCGCCGATGGCAGGATCTGGCCTGTCGATCCAGGCGAAGCCGAGAGCGGCGACCTGGCGACTGTCGATGGCGTCGAATCCCGGCCGAAGAAGAAGCTCTCAAAGAGCCTGTTCGAGAAGGCCCCCCTCCTCATGCAGGACGGCAAGGTCACCTACGCGGGCAAGCCGCTGCAGACCCCCGCCGGAGAGATCGTCTGCGACGCGGCTGACGGCGCCTCGGTACGATAGAGCCGGGAACGGGCTGCCGCCTCAGGCCCTGTCGGCCGGCTCCTCGGCAGGCTGTTCAGCCGGCGCCTCGGCCTCCTCCCGCATCTCCTCTACCTTGAGCAGCGGCAGGTCGAACTTGGGATTCTGCCCCAGGAAGCGGACGGGATTGTTGTAGAAGATCTCCATGGCGTCCTGCAGGGAGTTGCCGCGCCGGCGGTACTCGCAGACGCACTCCTGCAGGGTGAAGGGATCGCTCGGGCCCCAGTCGGCTGAGGAGTTGACCAGGATGCGCTCGCGGCCGTACAGCTCGAGCATGTCGACGGCGCGCTTGGGGGAGCACTTGGTGATGGGATAGAGCGTGAACCCGCTCCAATAGCCCGCATCGAGAATGGGCCGAATGGTGTGCTCCTCGGCATGATCGATCCAGACACGGTTGCGGTCCACCGGCAGTCCCTCGAGGATCTCGAGGATCCTGCGGGTGCCGTGCGTCTTGTCTTCGAGGTGAGGCGTGTGAATCAGGATGAGCTGGTCATGCTCGACGGCCAGCGAGACCTGCTCCTCGAAGATCATCGCCTCGTTGGCGGTCGACTTATGGAGTCCCGTCTCCCCGACGCCCAGGCAGTTGGGCATCTCGAAGAAATCGGGAAACTTCTTGAGAACCTCGCGGCTGAGCTCGGGATTCTCGGCCTCCTTCGGATTGACCGCTACCCAGAAGAAATGGCGGATACCGTAGTCCGCCGCCCGGGTCGGCTCGAACTCGCCAATCTGGCGAAAGTAGTCGATAAAGGTCTCAGGGTATTTCCGGTCAAAGCCGGCCCAGAAGGCCGGCTCGCAGACAGCGACCACTCCGGACATGGCCATCCGCTCGTAGTCCTGCGCGGTGCGCGCGATCGCGTGGTAGTGAGGTTGAATTATCTGCATCTGGTATCGCTCTTCAGGTTGATATTCAAACTGGTTGTCGTTTCAGAGACCAGCTCAGGCGGGGCCTGAAAACAGCTTGAGCAATTGCTCGGACCGGTCAGGGGTCTCGCTCTTTGAGGAGAGCACCTGCAGGGACTCGTAGAGTTTCTCAATACGGTCATCGCCGCCATCGCCGTTCGTATCGGAATCCACGGCCCGATCGAAACGGTCCAGGGTCGCGGCCACCTCGATCAGCATGCAGCGGGCCTCCAGGAAGTACAGGTCGAGGACCTTTGAAGGAGTTAGCATCAGACCTCCGTTAAAGCCGAAAAAGTCGATCTTGGTTGAAAACTGCTGGGCGCCCGGTCGGTCTCCCGGCAGCCGAACCGGCCCCGCCCCGAAGCTTGAGTCTAACAGAGACGAATCTCATTCGCCACAAATGTTAGGCCGCATACGACTTCAGGCGAGGCGCTTCTTCGCGATCGTGCCTTCGGGACTGGTGCTCACATCGTAGCCGGCCTCGATGATCCGGTCGCGAAGCCGGTCAGCCGCCTCGTAGTCCTTGTCCGCCCGCGCGGCGTCCAGCTCCCTGCACCAGCCCGCGACGGCCTCCTCCTCGCCCCCGGCGTCCGGGGAGCCTCCAGCCCCGCCCCCCGTCCCCGCCTCGAGGGGAGCCACCGCGAGGACCTCGTTGACCTTCCGCATGACAGCGAGCGCCTCGTGGGGATTGTCCGGGATCCTCGATACCGAGGCCCAGGGCAGCAGGGCTCCGAGCGCTCCGGCGGCGTTGAGGTCATCCGCCATGCTGGAGAGGAATTCAGCGAGAACCGGATGTGAATTATCGATCTCGGCGGCCTCGCCGCCGGCCTGTTCCTCGAGCTTCGCGACAAAATCGTTGAGCCGGCGCACAGCGCTCGCCGAATCCTGCAGACCCTGCACGGTGAAGTTCATGTTCTTGCGGTAATTCGTCTTGGTGAGCTCGTAGCGAAGCACCGCGGGATGAACCCGGGCGCCTGTAGCCTTCCCATCGAGCACGTCACGAACCGTGTAGAAGTTGCCCCGGCTCTTGGACATCTTCTCCCCCTCCACCAGCAGGAAGCGCACGTGCATCCAGAACTTCGCGAAGCTCTCGGACCCGGTGGCCCCGCAGGACTGGGCGATCTCGCACTCATGGTGGGGAAAGATCAGGTCCTCACCGCCGGTATGAATGTCGATCACATCGCGCTCGAGCTTCGCGCGGGCCATGGCCGAGCACTCGATATGCCAGCCCGGGTAGCCCTCCCCCCAGGGTGAATCCCATTTCATGATGTGGGCGGAGTCGGCCTTCCAGAGCATGAAGTCCGCCGGGTGTTTCTTCTGGTCCTGGTGCTCATCGAGGATCCTCCCGCCCGCTCCGCTCTGCAGGTTGTCGAGGCTATTGCCGCTCAGCCGCCCGTACTCCGGGAAACTCTCGACGCTGTAATAGACCACTCCATCCCCGGCCACGTAGGCATGCCCCCTCTCGATGAGATCCCCGATCATCGCCTGCATGTCCGCGATATGGTCGGTGGCGTGAAACATGCGGCCGGGATATTCGCCGGCGACCTTGAGGCCGAGCTGGCGGCCATCGGCGAGAAAGGAGTCTGTATAAAACCGCGCCACCTGGTAGGGGTCGGAGGGATCCTCGACCGCGCCATCCTCCACCTTGCCGGATTTCTTGTCTTCCTTCAGCCGTCTGCCGGCGAGCTCCATCTTGTCCTCGCCTCCGCCGTCGGCGACCGCATCGTCGGTCATGTGGCCCACGTCGGTTATGTTCATGACGTGGATCACATCGTAGCCCGCCACCTCGAGAAAACGCCGGAGCAGGTCGCTGAAGAGAAAAGACCTGAAATTTCCGATGTGGGCGTAGTCGTAGACCGTCGGGCCGCAGCTGTACATCCGAACGGTGCCGGATTCCACCGGCTCGAAGTTCTCAACCGTATTGGAGAGCGAGTTGAAGAAACGAAGCTGCATGGTCAAAAAAGTTCCTGGAAAAAAGGCGGCCGCGGGAGACCGCGGAAAGACCCGGGGATTTTCTTCTGCGTGAGGTGATCCGTCCAGAAATTTTCACCGTCGCTCATTCCGGCGGGGACTCCAGCTTCTCGTTGGCGGCGTGCCGGGCCGCATCCCGGACGGTCTTCTTGTCCAGGTTGCGCAGGAAGGCCGATGTGAGATCCACCCCGGTCTGGTTCGCCAGGCAGATGAGGACGAAGAGGACATCGGCCAGCTCATCGGAGAGGTCCAGCTCTTTCTCTTTGTCCTTGAAGCTCTGGTCTCCATAGGTCCGGGACAGGATCCGGGCGACCTCCCCCACCTCCTCGACGAGCTGGGCGAGATTGGTCAACTCTGAGAAATACCGTACCCCCACCTCCCGGATCCAGCGATCGACCCGCTCCTGCGCCTCGGCGATACTCACCTCCGGAGCGGCTTCCCTGTTTTCCTCGACCGAATTGCTCAATATGCCTTCTCCCGCCAACGACCTTCAGCGGTCATAACATCAGCAAGCATCAATTGCCACAACAGCCTTCAGGCGGCTCCTGTTCCTCTCCGCCTCCACTGCAGCAATCGCCTTTCTCCTCGGCGCCCTGGATCCCTTCGGCGCCGCTGAGAGCCTCGACGCTGAAAACGCTGCCGACAACTTCCCTCGGACCGCGGCGAAGCAGGGAAAACAGAAAAAGCCCTCCCAGGATCCAGAGGCAGACCCATTTGAGCAGGCCGGCGGGAGGCATCCCTTCACCCACCAGTTTCATACGCACAAAATCACCGGCAAACAGGGCATGGACCGCGAACCCGATGGCGATCGCGAGCGAGGCCATCATGACGCAGAAGAATACAGCGGTCTTCCTTCCGTGAAGACTCGAAACGACCCCGAAGGTGACGACATTGGTGGCCGGGCCGGTGAGAAGAAACGCCAGGGCCGCGCCGGGAGAGACACCCCCCGCCAGGAGGACCGCCACCATCGGAGTGGCCCCCGAGGCGCATACGTAGACAGGAATTCCGAGCACCGCGAAAAGAACGACCTGCAGATAACCGTCACTGCCGGCAAGCCAACTGCCCTCCACCAACGGCCCGATGAGCGCGGCGACGGCGAGGCCGACAAGAATCCAGGGACCCGTGTGGTCCACGAGGTTGCCCAGCCCGGCCTTGAGCCCGCCGACGAGCTTGCCGGGGAATCCTCCCCCCAGGCTCTCCCCCGCCTCAGCGGACGGAGCCGCGGCGGCGGGTTCCCGCCGCGAGACGACGGTCCGTCCGACCACGATGGCGACCGTCAGGGCCAGCAGGGCTGCCGCAGCGATTCGCATCAGGGTAAACGGACCTCCCAGCAGGGGCAGTGACAGGAGAACGGCATCTGTGCCGATTTCCGGCGTCGCGACCAGGAAGGCCATCGCGGCGGTAGCCGGCACGCCGCGCTCCACCAGCGCCCGGTACAGGGGCACCACCCCGCAGGAGCAGACCGGCAACGGAAGCCCGACGGCCACTCCGCGAAGAGCCTGGCTGGCGGAGGAGCCTCCACCAAGCCAGCGCACCGAGGAGACGGGAAGAAAAACCGCGACCAGCCCGGCGAGAAAATAGCCCAGCAATAGGAGCGGCGCGCTCTGCAGGGCGAGCCGAAGGAATGAACCCCAGAAAGCTCCATGCTCTCCCGCGTGCTCACCCGAGAGCAGGAAGATCACCAGCCCCAGTCCCAGGAAGCCTCCGGCCCCGGAAGCGCTGAGCGGCAATTTCCCCGCCGGTGCTGAACCGTCTTCGGGGAACGCCCCGTGCGAACGATGCAGGACCACGTGGAAGAGCGAGCCCGCCACCAGGGACTGGAACCAGGCCAGGCCCCTGCCCTCCAGCCCATCGAGAAGCCCGGAGCCGGCGAAATAGCCCAGGGCTGTCAGGGCCCCCAGGGCGGTCAGCAGGAGCAGGGGCGTACCCCATCCCCGCGACCAGCGAACCAGCCACCAGACGGTGAGACCGACAGGCAACCGGTGGAGAATGCCCGCCAGGGGCAGCAGGCCGGGATCGTTCCCCGAGCTGCCGAGGTAGGCACCGTCCAGCATCGAATGAATGAGGAGGCCCAGCAGCCCGAGGTAGAGGGCGACGCGATGAAAATGCTCGCCGGCTTCATGTCCCCGCCTCTCGATCACGGTCGGCAACCCGACGCCTACGGCAGCGAA
>JAKUSY010000110.1 GCA_022451445.1 Planctomycetota bacterium | reverse complement strand
ACAAGGCCCCCCGGGCCTGGGAGAACCTCGTCACGCGGCTCCTGGATTCACACCACTACGGTGAACGCTGGGGCCGTCACTGGCTCGATGTCGTGCGCTACGCCGACTCCAACGGCGCCGATGAAAACAAGTCCTATCCCTTCGCCTACCACTACCGCAACTACGTCATCGATGCCTTCAACCAGGATCGACCCTTCGATGAATTCATCCGTGAACAGCTCGCGGGCGATCTCCTGTCGGACCCCGGCGATGCCTCCATCACCAACCGGCGGCTGACGGCAACCACCTATCTCGCCATGGGAATCAAGATTGACGCCGAGAAGGACGGAGAGAAAAAACAATCCGATATCATCGATGAACAGATCGACACGATCTCCCGCTCGCTGCTGGGCGTGACCGTCGCCTGCGCCCGCTGCCACAACCACAAATTCGACCCCATCCCGACTACCGACTACTACGCCATGGCGGGCGTGCTCAAGAGCACCAGCCTGGCCAATCGAAAGCTCGATTCCGGAGAGCAGGAGGCTCTTCAGAAAGAAATCGGTCGCCTCGGGGGAGACCTCGAGAAGCTGCGGGCAGGAGCTGACGCCAGGATCGCCGGGGAAGCGAAGAAGAACATCGCGCGCTATCTTGAACATGCGATCGGGGTGCTCGAATGGCAGCGGCACTCTGTCCCCGTCGCCCTGCAGATCGCCCTCGCCGCTACGACCGGGACTCCCTATACGCCGGCGGCTTCCACAGTCAGCATCGAGCAGCTCTCGCGACATCATCTCCTTCGTGAAGCGGAGGCCTACGACCGCGGCACGGCGCGACCGGATGAAAGCTATGGACAGGGAATCGGCATCATCTCGGACAAGGGAGCGGCACTGACCTGGGCTGAATACGATATCGACTTGCCTGAGGAGGGAACCTACCAGGTGGAGTTCCGCTACGCCGCCAAGGCTTCCCGCCCCGGAAAGCTGGCGATCAACGGGAAGATCGTCAACGAAAAGAGCATGGCGCAGGTAACCGGCACCTGGTTTCCCGACAGCCAGAAGTGGTTCGTCGAGGGGCGCTACAAATTCAACGCGGGCAGGAACATCCTGCGCTTCGAGGCCGCCTCCCTCATGTCGCACCTCGACAAGATCGTCGTCGCCAGGGTGGCGTCACTTTCCGTCCCGGGGACCGAGGCTGAGAGCTTCCAGAGAGGAAACGTCAAACCCTACACATCCGATGACGTGGTCTACATCTCGGACCCCTCGAATACCGCCAGCGAATATTTCATGGAATACGACCTCGAGGCTCCCTACGACGGCGCCTATTCCCTCCTGCTGCGCTACGCGGCGCTCGAGTCTCGTCCGATGGTCCTCTCCGTCGATGGCAAGGTTGTCTCGGAAAAGGCGCTGGCCGAGACCAGCGGCGGCTGGGGGGCGCCCCACCAGAGGTGGCATCGGGAGCTCGAGCTCGAGCTGAGCGCCGGCAGGCATACCCTTCGATTCGAGCGAAAAGGCGCCGTCTCGCACCTCGACCAGCTGCGCCTGGTCCCGCCGGTCCCCGGCAATCGCGAGCTTCCCGCGCCCGCGCGGCTCGCCAGAGAAAACAAGCTCGATCTCGGGGCGCTTCACCAATGGGCCCGGTTCATCGGTACCCAGGACAAGCCGAACGCCCCCTTCTACCTGTTGAACGCTCTCAGCCACAGGTACGAAAATTTCGTGGCGCAGAACCAGGAGTCCCTCGCCAAGCGCAAGCCGGGCAATCCCATCTCCAGGAAGCTGCTCACCCCGACCCCGAAAAGCCCCGGTGAACTCCCTGCCCGGGCCGGGCTACTGGTCACCGCGGCCCTGGCCGAAGACCGCATCCCGATGCTCGAACCGCTCCACCAGGCCCTCACCGGGAAACAGGGTCCCTTCACCCCCTACCGCCACACGACCACGCACTATTCGGCCAGCGAACAGCAGGCCGTCACCACCCTCGCCCAATCCATCAACAAGCTGGAGAACAAGGCGAAAGGTCTTCCAACCGTCACCGTGATGGCCGTGAGAGACGGCTCGCCAACCGATCACCCCGTCTATATTCGCGGAAACCACCTCCAGAAGGGCCCCATCGTTCCGCGTCGATTCCTGACCATCGTCGAGGGTCACGAACAATCGGAATATCCGAAAGACCGGAGCGGCCGTCTGCGGCTGGCCAACTCCATCGTCTCCCCCGGCAATCCCCTGACGGCCAGGGTCATCGCCAACAGGATCTGGCGCTGGCATTTCGGGCGGGCCCTGGTGAAGACCACCGAGAACTTCGGCCATTCCGGAGAGCGGCCCTCCCACCCGAAACTGCTCGACCACCTCGCGCTGAAGCTGATCGACTTCAAATGGTCGATCAAGAAGCTCAACCGGTATATCGTCTCCTCCCATGCCAACCGGATGAACAGCGCCTATGATCGCCAGAGCGCCGAGCTTGACCCGGAGAATCGATGGTACTGGCGCTTCGAGCCGCGACGGCTCGAGGCCGAGGTCATCCGCGACGCCTTTCTCTTCACCGCTGGGCGTCTTGACCGGACGCTCGGGGGCGGGCCGACCGACAAGGTGCGCTCCCAGGACCCCTCACCGGAAAACCTGCGTCAGAACCGGGCCTTCTACGAATCGAGCCGGCGCCGGTCCATCTATCTCCCTATCATCCGAACCAACGTCTACAAGCTCTTCACGCTCTTCGATTTCCCCAACCCGGCGGCCCCAGCCGGCAATCGCACCACCACGACCGTCCCTACCCAGGCGCTGTTCCTGATGAACAACCCGTGGATGAACGACCTCGCCGCCGACATCGCGAAAAAGATCACCGACAGCCTCGAAACCGATACCGAACGACTCAGCTACCTGTACGAATCCCTGCTCGGCCGTCTGCCGACGAAAGACGACCTCGAAGCGGCCACAGAGCTCCGGGAGGCTGTTCGAGGACAGGCGGACCTCGAGAAGTTCCCGATGGTGGACTGGCAATCGCTCTGTCATACAATGCTCATGTCCAGCGAGTTCCTCTACGTCCGCTAACACAGCCCGGAAGCGACCCGCAATGACCTATGCTCCCCTCCAACCCGGCCGGCAAATCCAGGGGCGACGCGACCTGCTCAAATCCTGGTGCCTGGGATTCGGAGGACTGGCCCTCGCCGACCTGCTCAACGCCGAAGAGAAGCCGGGCCCTGCCCATCCACTGGCCGCGAAGAAGCCTCATTTCAAGCCCAGGGCCAAACGAATCATCTTCCTCTTCATGCACGGGGGCCCCTCCCACATCGATCTTTTCGACCCCAAGCCCGAGCTCCAGAAAAACGATGGTAAGCCTCCCCCCTTCCAGCGCACCCGGGTGAAATTCGCCGCGCGGGGCAACCTGCTCGCCTCACCCTGGAAGTTTCGCCCGGTCGGCAGGAGCGGAATCCCGATGAGCGAGCTCTGGCAGCATCTGCCGGAGGTCGCAGACGAGCTGTGCATGCTTCACGGGCTCTGCGACCAGAACGTCGCCCACGGCGGCGCCTGCATGAAGCTCTTCACCGGCAGCGACTCCCTGCTGCGCCCGAGCATGGGCAGCTGGATGAGCTACGGGCTGGGCACCGAGAACCAGAACCTGCCGAGCTTCATCACGATCTGTCCAACCAGCCTCCATGGAGGCGTCGACAATTTCGGCACCGCCTTCCTGCCCTCCATCCACCAGGGCGTCCCCCTCGGCACGCCGGGCTACCCGAACACCCTGATGAAGAACGCGAAATTCGAATTCCTCGACAACTCGTTCAGAACCTCCGGACAGCAGCAGGCCCAGCTCGCGTATCTCAAGCGTCTCAACCAGCTCCACCTCGAAACGACCGGCCCGAACTCCGACCTCGAGGCCCGGGTCGCCAGCTTCGAGATGGCGTTTCGCATGCAGCAGGCCGCCCCCGGGGCGGTCGACCTCGCGAAGGAGACGCCCCAGACACGGCAGCTCTACGGCATGGACGATCCGAACACGCGGAACTTCGGTACCATGTGCCTCATGGCGAGACGGTTTGCAGAGCGTGACGTCCGCTTCATCCAGGTCAGCCACGCGCACACCCTGCCCTTCAACAACGAACAATGGGACCAGCATTCCCACATCAAGAAGGGCCACGAGATCAACGTCGCCCAGATCGACAAGCCCATCACCGGGCTGATCAAGGATCTGAAGCAGCGCGGACTGCTCGAGGACACGCTGGTCCTCTGGGGCGGTGAGTTCGGCCGCACGCCAACGGCCCAGGAGGGAAAGAAGGCCACGATCGGACGGGATCATCATCCCGACGGCTTCACCATGTGGATGGCCGGAGCCGGGGTGAAGGGCGGCTTCCGCTACGGAAAGACGGACGAGTTCGGCTACTACGCCATAGAGAACCGGATGACCATTCATGACCTGCACGCCACACTGCTTCACAGCATGGGCATCGACCACGAGCGCCTGACCTACCGCTATGCCGGGCGGGACTTCCGCCTCACCGACGTACACGGCAAGGTGGCCAGCGGCATTTTCGCCTGAGGAATAACCGCCCCACCAGGATCAGAGGCGCTTGCAGCGCTTGACCTTGGTAATCACCTTGCGGCCATCGGTGACCTTGTACTCGCCCTCGAGCTCCACGACCGACCCGACACAGGCATCGATCCTCAGGTTGTGGATGGTGCCGAAGCCGGTACGCAGCTCGAGGATCTCGCCGCCGGAGAGATGCACGAGATAGAGGTTCAGGTCGTCAGCCTTGACGCTGATCTTGAGCATGCCCTTGACCAGGAGCTTGCCACCCTCGTCCTTGAGGATCTTCCATGAACCGTCATCGACATATTTCGGAGCGAGGTTCGCTTTTTCCGAGATGCCGGGCAGGAGACCGGTCGAGTTGCCGTACTGCTCTTTTTTCACCCCCATCATGTCCATGAGCTTCAGGAGCAGGTTGCCGTTGGGGGTGTTGGGATATTTCACGTAGCGCCCGGGCAGGATCTGGCCGCCTCCCCCGCCTGAGAGCACCAGTGGCAGATCGCTAACCGAGTGGTAGTCACCGTGCTTGATACCGGAGCCGAAGAGAACGATCGAGTTGTCAAAAACGGACCCCTCGTCATCGTCGAGAGACTTCAGCTTCTCGAGGAAATAAGAGAACTGCTGCACATACCAGTGGTTGATCTTGTCGTAACCGGACAGGCCGGAGGAGCGGTTACGTGTGCGGACAAAGTGGGACAGCGAATGAAGCTCATCGTTGATCCCAATGAAGTCATAGGTCGACCGGGTCTCGGTATGAGCCATCATCAGGGTGCTCACCCGTGTCATGTCGGTCCAATAGGCCAGCGCGATCAGGTCCAGCATGGCCCGGGTACGCTGCGCGAGGTCGGAGGCGGCAGCTACCGGCTGGATTCGTTTCATCCTCGAGTCTCTCGCCGCATCTTCACGGTTATTGAACTGGTCGAGCTCCCGTTCCACGTCACGAACCGACTGCAGGTAGTGTTCGAGTACCTGCCGGTCACGGTCACTGGCCTTGCGGACGATCGACTGGTAGCTCTCCTTCACCTCATCCAGAACGCTGGTGGTTCGCTTGCGAAAGCCGCTGTTGTTGAACCCCTTGAAGAGCCGGTTGAAAACCACCTCGGGATTGTGCTCAACCGGCAGGGCCCTCCCGTCAGCGCCGAAGGAGAGGAAGTTCTCCGAGGGATCGTTGGCATCGAGATAGGTATCGCTGCGCAGTTGCAGAGATTTCACGGGGGTCGCACCGCCTACATGATCCGCGATGACCTGGTCAAAGGACTGCCGCTGCACAAGACGGGACTTGCGGACATTGCCGGTCATAAAGGTCAGCGTCACGCTCTGGTGCCCGCCATTGGCCCTCTGGTCGGCATCGATGTTCCGCAGGATGACAATATCCTTCTTGTTCTTCTCCAGCGGGCTGAGCAGCTTCGAGAGAGTGAATTCCGTCTCCGTGGCTCCATTGATGTCCCACGAATTGGGATTCACGCCAGCCCCCTTAAAGAGGACGCAGAGGCGAAGATTTTTCGGCGCCGCGGAGTTACCGTAGCTCAGGGCCGGGGACATGATCTCCAGTGAGGGCAGTGCCAGGGCCGCGCCGACTCCCCGGAGGAAAGACCGTCGTGGGATGAGGTAGGAGTCTCTGTTCATGGCTGGTCCTGTCGGCATAGAAACTGCCTGCTCCCGGCGATCGCGGCAATCAACGTGTTGATCTTAAAGCCATCCTGTCCGAGCGTATCGCAAATTCTTCTGAGCGCCGGCCTGTCATGCGGCTCCAGCTTGCGGCCGAGAGCATAGGCGAACATCCGCCCGGCGATGTTCTTCACGATCGGCTCGCGGTATTCGCCAAGCAGCACCTGCTTCATCCGCCCCGGCGTCTCAAAGGTCTCTCCGCTTGGGAACACTCCCCTGGATCTTACAGGCCGCTTGTTCCTGTAGGAGGTCCTCCACTTGCCGAAGGGATCGAAATTCTCCAGGCCCAGGCCGAGAGGATCGATATGCTTGTGGCAGCTGACACAGACCGCCTTGCTGGTATGCGCCTTCAGGATATCGGCAAGGTCGGTGAGCTTTTTGCCATCCACCTTTTCGCTCTCGCTAAGGGCCGGAACATTTTCCGGCGCGTGCATCGGGCGCCCGATGATCCTGTCCAGCAGCCAGACTCCACGGCGGATGGGATTGGTCTTCTCGGGAGCGGAGGTCACCCGCAGAATTCCAACAGTGGTAATGAGACCACCCCGCTGGTCGCTCTTGATCCTGATGAGACGCGGAGGCTTGTAGAATTGCTCCTGGATTCCCGGGGGGTTCTCGCTGCGCGACCCTAAAATATCCCCATGCTTCGCGGCGAAAGAGTGTCCCTTGCCCGCGGTGCGAACGCCGGTGTAGTCGCTCTGGTAGATCCAGTCCGAGTCGACAATCTCAAGGATGCTGCGGTCAGACTTGATCAGCTCATCGAAGAAAAAAAGCAGCTCATCGTAGATCCCACGGCTCCATCTTTCGTTCCGGTAGAAGGCCTTGTTGGTCCACAGCTCGCCGAAGCCCAGCCACTGCCCGGCGAAGTCTTCCGAGAGCGAGATGCGCCGGGGAGACTTGAGCATACGGTCAACCTGTGCGGCCAGGACTGTCGCATCGAGCAGGCGGCCATCGGCGGCCAGGGCGAACAACTCAGCGTCAGGCATGGAGGCCCACAGAAAATATGACAACCTGCATGCAAGCTCGTGGGCCCCTGCCGGGTAAGGCGTAGCCTTGTCCATGACCATTTCGATCCGGTAGACGAAGGCCGGCGACAGAAGGCCTGTCTTCATCGCATGAAGAAGCGAGGCAACAGGGGCTTCCTTCCGGCGGGTATCGCGATAGGCACGCAGGACGACCTCTTCGCTCTCCGGGTTCCTGTAGCCGCGCCAGGCTCTTTCCATGAACCTCTGGAGAATCCTGCCGGCCTCTGCTTCACGCAGGCCGGGCGAGACACCCTTGAACCCGAAGATTTTTTCCCGGGCTTCTGCGTCCTGGGAGAAGACCCGCAAGGCGTAGTCAAAGGCCTCACTGTATTTCAGGATCGGCGGCCTGGTCCCGGCCAATTGCTCTGCATCATTGTAAAAACCCGATTCGCCCGGGGCATCAGGCGGCAGAATTGTCTCGAGCGTGGAGGGCAGGAAGGCGGGAAATTCAGGACTGTAAACGTAGGGTTGCCTCAGAGAAACATGCAGCAGGTCTTCGAGCGTGTTGATCAACTCATAGCGGCTCAGGCGCCGCAGCAGCGACCGGCCAATGTGTTCCCTGCCGTCCTTCAGAACGTAGAAGGACTTGTACCACCCGCCGACCTGCGCCTTCTGCTCCGTGTTCAACGGCTTCTTCTTCTTCGGCGGCATCTCGCCCGCACCAACCACCTTGTCCACCTTCTGCCACAGGGCCGCGGTCTTCGCAGCCTTCAGCTCCCGGGCGGAAAGGAGTTGTTCGAGATCAATACCCCCCTTGCTCGTATCGGAATCATGACAGCCAAGACACCGGGACTCGATGACCTCGCGAACCGGCCCGATGCCGGCTTCTCCCAGGGCGAACCCTGTAGCCGACAGGAGCATGAGGATCATGTATCCGCTGGGTTTCATGGATGAGTTACTGCTTCGCAACGGGCTGAAGAATCTGTATTGAAGAGCCGGGGCTGTCCGATTGGTTCGTTTCCCGGGCAGGCATTTCTTCCGGCTCATTTTATTTTCCAGGGCCGCGCACTGCAATCCACTTGTTCCAATCTCCGCCCGGCTCTCTCAGTCCATACGCAGGTCACTCCACCTCGTTCCCGGGGACGGGCGACGGCCGGGCTCCTTGAGGGCGAAACCCTCGAGCTCGAGCAGGAGCACCTTCAGGCTCACGCCACAGGAGAACCCGCCCAGGCAGCCATCGCCGGCGATCACCCGGTGGCAGGGGAAAATAACCGGCAATGGATTTTTTCCCACGGCCTGGCCAACCGCCCGGGCAGCCCGCGGCGAGCCGGCGCGCAC
>JAKUSY010000011.1 GCA_022451445.1 Planctomycetota bacterium | reverse complement strand
TACGAGCCCACCGATGGCCAGCTCAAGGAGCTCAACTGTGAGGACCGCTCCGAGCTCAAGGAGGGCATGCTCTACCTGGGAGAGGGCTGCGAATCCTGCCTCGGCCGTGGACTCTACGACCGAACCGCCATCTACGAAATATTTTCGATCGACGAACACGCCCGCAATGAGATCATCGAACGCGTCAGCGCCTCGGTAATGAAGCAGAACGCGGTATCGAGGGGTCTCAGTACCCTGCGCATGGACGGCGCCAGGAAGGTCTGCGAAGGACTCACGACGATCGAAGAGGTCTTCAGAGTTACCCAACTCGACGTCTTCTGAGAAAACCATGCCCATCTTCGAGTACAAGGCGCTTACCAGCAACGGCAGGACCAAGAAGGGAATTGTCGACGCGGACACCGCGCGGGATGCCCGCAGCAAGCTGCGCAACGACCATATGCACGTCACGGAGATGTGGGAGGTCGCTGACAGGAAGCAGACGAAAAAAGACAAGTCGGTCTCCAAGAGAACCCGCAAGACGACCCCGGCGAAGGGGAAGAAACCCGGCGGGATCCTCTCCAAGGAAATAGAGATCTTTCAGCCGACGATCTCCACCCGGGACCTCGCCACCTTCACCAGGCAATTCGCCACCCTGCTTCGAAGCGGCATCCAGCTGGCCGACGCGCTGAACGCCCTGGTCGAACAAACCGGCGATTCGAACTTCGAGCGCGTGCTGCGCAACGTCAAGGAAGAGATCACGTCCGGAAACAACCTGGCCGAGGCGATGGCGAAGCACCCGCGCTTCTTCAGCGACCTCTACGTGAACATGATCCGAGCCGGCGAGGCCAGTGGCCATCTCGATATCGTCCTGACCCGCATCGCCGACTACCTGCAGAAGGAGGCCAGCGTCAAGGGCAAGGTGCTCGCGGCCATCACCTATCCCGCCATCATGGTGGTCGTCGGACTGGCGGTCGTGCTCTTCCTGATGACCTACGTCGTTCCCAAGATCACCCAGATCCTGAAGGACAGGGGACAGCCCCTGCCCTGGATCACCGAGCTGCTCATGGGAATCTCGGATTTCACGAAGGACTACTGGCTCTACGTCCTCTTTGCTTTCGTCATCGGTATCATTTTCCTCAAGGGCATGATCGGAACCGACGCCGGGCGGCTGAAATTCGACAGCCTCAAGCTTCGGTTGCCCATCTTCGGCAACCTCTTTTCAAAGCAGGCCATCTCCCGCTTCGCGATGACCTTCTCGACGCTGCTCAAGAGCGGCCTGCCGGCGCTCGACTCCCTCAAGATCGTAGCCCTCGTCGTCAACAACGCCAAGCTCACCCAGGTCATCAACGATATTCATGCCCGGATCATCGAAGGCGCCGATATCGCGACCCCGATCAGGAAATCCAAGGTCTTCCCCCCCATGGTCGGCTACATGGTCTCCGTGGGCGAACAGAGCGGCCAGCTGGAAGAAATTCTCGACCGGATCGCGGAATCATACGAGGAGGAGCTGGACCTGTCCATCCAGCGCCTGACCGCCATGATTGAACCGATTATCATTATTCTGCTGGCAGTGGTTGTCGGCTTCATCATCGCCGCCGTACTTCTACCGCTCCTGGACTTCTCAGCCATGGGATAATCACCGGGTAATGCCCCCAGGGGCCATTTTGACAAGGTTTTACAACACCCGGGCACCGGCTGGTGTATCCTAGTTTTGCACGAAAATTCAAAACAGGTTTTTAAGGAAACGGCGCTATGAACAATGACAGAAATCGCAGGACCCTCGCGAAAAAGGGCTTCACACTCCTCGAGCTCATCGTGGTGATCACGATCATCGGCCTGCTCGGACCGCTTGTGGTGACCAAGGTGGCTCCGATACTCTTCCGGGCCAATAAGACCAAGATCACCAGCGACTTGAAGATAATTTATAATTCGTCCAAGATCATCTACACCACCAGCGGCGGCTGGCCGGAATCGATAGACGAGATGGTGAACCCCGTTGACGAAGACGGAAACGAGATGGAAGGCCTGGCGGAGATGCCCAGGGATCCCTGGGGCAACGAGTACGAATACGAGCTGCGCGATGGCAAGCCCGTGATCATCTGCCTTGGCCGCGACGCCAATACCGGCGGAGAGGGTGACGACCAGGATTACGAATACCCGGAAACCGACGAATACTGATCCTTCCCGGCCCCACCGGGAAACGCTTCTTCAGCCCCCCAGGGAACCATGAAAAAAGCCCAGCCCGAGAGACGGACCCTGCGCGGGAGACACCGCGATGGAGGCTTCACCTTCCTGGAGCTGATAGCCGTCATCGCCGTGCTCGGGGTCATGTTCACCCTGGCCGTCATAAAAATCCACGGCACCATTAAACGGTACAGCCTGCGGAATGCGGCCGGTGAGCTCGGCACCAACATCGAGCTGGTGAGGCTGAAGGCCATCCAGCAGGGCGGCCTGTGCGGAATCCGCTACCACTTCGACGATGGCGCGGGGTTGCAGGGGTATTCCCTTCTCGCCTCCGGCGGTGACCAATCGGAGATCAGCAGGGATGCGATTCTCCAGGGTCGCCAGGGAGTTCTCTTCGTGGTTTTCGATAGAATAAACTTTGACCACCCGGTAGAGCTCCTCAGCGTCGAGATGCGAGGCACGGGACAGGCCTTCTCCGATGGCGAACCGGATGTCTACTTCTCCCCTGCCGGCAACACGGGGAGCCATATCGTCGTGCTGGGGACCCCCGAGGGCGCCCGCTATACCGTGCTCTACAACGCGCTGACCGGAGCGGTGGATTTTATCGATTCGGACCAGGCCAGCTTTGAAGATTTCGAGGAATGAAAATGCCGCTCAACGCGCATCAATCCGATCCCGCGCCGAAGGCTGAACCGGGCTTCACCCTTCTCGAGCTCATCATCGCCGTCACCCTGCTGACGCTCTTCGTCGTGCCCATAGGCCAGGCCCTGAACGATGCGCGCATACGGTCCATTCGCTACACCCAGGCGCGCCAGGTCAAGAGCCTCGCCCAGCAGAAGCTCCACGACCGCATCAATTTCATCCTCGAGGAGGATGAAGGCGACTTCGAAGAGGAAGGACACCCCAGCTGGGGCTGGATTATCGACCCTCCACAGCCCAGGAGCCAGGGTGAGCAGGTTGTCCTCGAATATACGATCACCGTCGAGGTGCCTTTCCAGCTCGAGAACGGCGGCTCAAATTCAGCGCTCTCGACAGAAGGCTCGAGCTACCAGTACACCACCTGGACCTTCCCTAACGAGGCCTGGTACGAGGAGCAGGAGTACCTCTTCGACAACGGGATGGAATCTTTGCTCTACGGGAATCCTGACTACTACAATGAGGCCCTGCCGACGGCCAACACGGGAGCGGGAAGATGAAGAAAATCCGCGGACATCACAACCACGCCTCGACAAATACCCGCCGTATGGGCTTCACCCTCATGGAGATCGTGGTCGTGATGGCGGTGCTCGGCGGTGTTCTCATCGTCTCCTACCGTATTTTCCTCAACTGTCTCGAGACCGCGCGAAGGGTCGAGAAGGACACCGTTCCCGAGAAGGTCGGCGAAGGAATCCTGACCCTGATGCGCCGGGATCTCTCCGGCACCGTATTCAAAGGATGCACCGAGGCGCTCGACAAGCAGGTCTTTATCGGAGAGAACCGGCCCGGGCAGGATGGCGACGAGGACTCGATCCACTTCGTCTCCACGGTAGACCCTACCCCCCGGGAAGATCTCCTTGAATGGGAAAATATCCGCACCCTGACGATGGTGAACTACCGCCTCGAGCCCAACCAGGTGACCAACTATCCCGCCTATACTCTCTATCGCAAGGAGATCCTCGATTTTGCCCGGCGGGACATCAGCAACATGCCCGGACTCAACTACAGCGTCTATGACAAGGTCAAATCGCTGAACATCGAGTACTTCGATGGGTACGAATGGTTCGAAAGCTGGGATTCCGTCTTCGCCATAGAGGAGCAGCAGCGGCTTCAGCAGGAGCAGGAAGAGGGCGACCTCCGTGGCGGCGCCAACAGCAACATCCCGAGGGTCAGCGGCGAAACCGCGCAAGGCGATGAGGAATCGCTTGGAGAGGTGGAGCAGCAGGCCGCTCCGATCCCCACAGCGGTTCGAATCGAGCTGGAAATCTACTCGGTAACCAACAACAGGGTAGATGAAAAAAACGGAGAGCCCGTGGTGCGGAAATTCACCACCCTCGTACCCCTGCTGGCATCGCGGCGCCTGGCGATCCCGATAGATGATGAGATGCTGGCCGCCGATGGCGGGGCCGGTGGCGGCAGAGCCGGTGGCGAAGGAGACGCGGCCGTGACGACAACCTTCAACGCCGATCTCAGGGGACAACGAGGCGAAGGCCGGGGTAAAGAATCCCTCCGCGATCGATTGACCGAACGTCCGAGCAGAGGCACTGGAAGGGGCAATAGAGGCGGAGGCAGGAATGCCGCGGCCGGTCTCAGGGAGAGGGCGACCAACGCTCTGAAAGGACGCCTGCCCTCAGGAGGCGGCACCAGCGTCTCCGGCAAAGGCGGCAGAGGCGGATAAAACAGCTCGTAACCGTCCGGTAAAGTCTATCCAGCACCCGTAAAAAGAGGGTATTCTAAGAGCTTAATTGCCTGTAAAATCGTTAGTTAATGTGTTTCCCAAGCGCCCAACAATCCAAGTGTGTCGGGGTTCTCTGAAATACCGGCCTGCTGAAGGTCGGCGAGGAAAACACTAAGTTTAATAAATGTCGCCACTTGTGGTAACCCCCTGAATTCCGGGGTGATTCGGCAGGAAATGCTCGCTTGGAACGTTATTTGCCATACATAAAGGTGACCTCGTTTGCCGATGGTCTGAATGTTGGGCCATACCGACTGTTACTGTATATTTAAGTATCTGGAATCGGGGACTCTCAGTATTTCCTGGACCGACAAGATCCTTCTCGGACTCCCTGCGGAAAATACGCATAGAAGACCTCTACGAACGAAGCTGAAAAGCAAGGCTGAGAAATGAAGCACTCTACTGACAACAGCGCTAAAGCTGTAAATGGAGAAACCTTGAGCTCAATTAATTTCGGACAGATCGAAAAAACCCTCTACGGGCTCGTCTGCTGTCTTTGCTGCCTGATCATCGTGACGGCCTCAGGCGGTTGCGATCTTGGTACCCCCACCTCCCGTATCGCGAACCTGCTGCAATCGGCTCCGCCCCTGGAAGAGTTTGACGAGAACAACAACTACCTTCCCTACAAGCAGACCAGCGAGCTGAACACTCCCCGGTATATGCACGCAGGGAAAACGCACAGCGGCGGCCTCGCCTTCGTGATCGGCGGCTCGGATGAGCGTGGTCTCTCCTCCCTCGATACCATCGAATTCTTTGACCAGTCCGTCACTGCCCAGGAAGCCCCCGTGGTCGAAACCGAGAGCGGGACCTGGATCGATTCGGACATCGAGGGCAATCCCATCACCCTGCTTGGCGGCCCCCGTATCCTGCACACCGTCACAGAGCTGCCCAATGGCCGGTTCATTATCATCGGTGGAACCGACAACCTGGCCGCCGGGGCGGTCGTGTCCCGGGCGGAAATTTTCGACCCCAACACCAGGCAGACGGAGTTTGTCGAAGGCCAAATGCTCGAGCCCCGCTTTCGCCATCGTGTCACCCGCCTCCCCGCCGGAAACCTGCTCATCACCGGTGGCCAGATCTTCACGAGCGTAACCGTAATCAACCCCAACATTAAGCCTGGAACCCCGGGAGCCGAGACGCAGGAAGCCCGCTATCCCTCGACACGCACTGTCGAGTACTACTCTCCTAACGACAGCGCGTTCCTGGAGTTGACCCTGAGAGATTCGGCCAGCTCTCCCGCTCGCCTGGCCTCGCAGCGCGGCCGCGCGGACCATTGCGTGGGCCGGCTCGCGGGCCCCGACAAGGCGCTTGGCGGCAGCGACGACATGTACATGGTAACCGCCGGCATGGAAACACTGAGCGCGGTTTCAGGCCTCGCCCCCGATACCAAGTTCCCCGGCTCGGTCGGCCGCGGAGAAGCCGCCGGCAAGACGAGCATCGAGGTTTTTGACCCCGGGACGAACATCTTCACGCTGATCTCCAGCGTCAGGCTCGATAGCGCTCGGCTCAATAGACCTTACGCCGTCAATCTCGGACAATACAACGACTACACGCCCGATGGCGTCAGGGGAATGGGCAACAGCATCCTCATCACCCACGGAAACAGTGATGGAGCCTGCCCGACAACCCCTTTCATAGACCAGCTGTTCATCGCCAGCTTCACTCCAGGGGCTGGCCCCGCCCGCGGAGTCCGTTTTTTCGAGGTGCAGGAAGAGCAGTACTTCACCCACATCCAGCACATGGAGTATCCCGGGCCCATGGCGCCCGCCCGTGGGGACCAGATCGCGCGCTGCTCGACCAACCCGGTCGCCATGCCGCGCAAGTTCCCCGATGCTGTCCACCCCGTGCTGGAAAAACAGATCTGGGTGTTCTCCCTCGCGGGAGTGGATGTTTTCCCCGTTCCGGGCGGTTGCGTCTTCAATCACAGCAGCCCCGCCATGCTGGCCGGCTGCGTCTTTGATCCTTTCTTCAATGTCCCCGCCAACCTCGTCAACAACCTTCCCCCGCGCGACCTCGCCAACCAACGCCGCACAGACACGGCCAACTACCTGGGAATCGTCGGCGCCTGGTTCACCATCGATGGAAACATCGGTAGCGATATGACGACCTGGGGAACGACCTCCCCGAACCGCTGGCCTGAGAACAAGGGCGTGGAGCGATGCTATGTGAGCTGTCTCCAGATTGGCGGCGTCGATGGCATCATCGGAACCTACGATGACAGGATGCTCCTGGCGGGCGGAGGTAAGTCCTTCGGCGCCTTCGGAGGAGAGCCGACGAGCCCTTCGGCGGAAGTTTTTCTGCCACCGGGTTACATCGAATACATCGAAGACTGAGTTAAGTCCTTGCAGGGGCGGCAGTTTAGAGAATCACACGCCTGGCCGGACCTCCGTCCCCCCGCCTCTGGCGGTTCGTGGTATGATTTGCCCGGTTAAAGCTCGGGCAACCCCCGGCGCGGGTTTTCCAGGCAGGAATGAGCTGGTTGAAGCAGAAAGCTTGTTGAACGTGAGACCATGAACCCGAAACTACGCATCGCTGTCCCACTCTCACTGGCGGTCGTTCTCACGGTCCTGTTCGTGTTCCTGCTGCTCAGCGAGCAGCAACGGCCTGCCGACGATGGAGCTCTCTCCAGGGAAGAAGAACCCGGCGGACTGCCCCAGAGACCCGTGGCAAGGGAAGAAATCCCTCCAGGCTCCCCCTCCGCTCCGCGGCGGCGTCCCACCAGGCCCTTTCCCAGCTCAGACGGATTCTCCCGCTGGAAACTGTCCAAGCTGCCCGCCAATTGGAACGTCGAGCTCGCCAGGGACATCCACACCTTTTTTGAATTGCTCGACAGGCTCGAGCGAGGTCGCAGCGCCAACTCCGCGGGCCTGCTCCTGAAGAAACGCGAAGAGCTCCGCGAACTCCTCGCCGGCCTGGGAGCCGACTCCCTGGACACCCTCGCGATGATCCTCAATTCCGAATCCGACTTCGTGTACCGCCGGTTCATGCTGGTCGCCATAGGCGACCTCGGTCCCCAGACCGAGGGGGCCACCTGGGCCCTGCGGGATTATTTCGTCGCCAGGCAAACCGATGCCGGCAACCGCTCCGAGATGGGACACCTGATCCAGGCGATGGGCAAGCTCCAGAATGACACCTCCTTTGACGTCATGAAAGACCTCGTAAAGAATCCCGGATACGCTCCCTACCGGGAGAAGTTCATCTGGGAGCTCGGGGAGCATCATCGCAGAGAAGAAGCTCTCGATTTTTTCAACGAGGGCCTCAAGAACGAAACCTCCAAGAAAAATCGAAACCGCTACGCCCAGGCGCTTGGGAAGATCGCCTCGCCCCGCTCCCTTCCCGAGCTCTACAATGCCTTCCTGAACGAAAACTACTGGGTAAACAAACAGACGATTCTCGGAAGCATCGGCAAGATCGGAAACCCGAATTCCATCCCATTCCTTGAAGAGCATGCAAGATACGCGGGCGAGAGCGCCGTCCGCCTCAGCGCCGCCAGGGCGCTCAGCCGTATCGGCACGCCCCTGGCAATGAATACCCTGCGTGATGTGGCGCGGGCGGAATCGGATGAGAAAATCCAGTCCTATATGATCAACTGGTCCCAGGAACAGCAGTAAAACATCGTGGAGTTGGGGAAAACGTTAAGGACCCTGGTTGTCTCGGCTGCCCTCCTGGGCGCCGCGGGCTGCAACCGCAACCCGGTCGCCCTCGTCCGGCTGGCTGAATTCCAGGACGAGAGTCCTGACAACCTGGCACAGCAGGATGAGAGCATCCTGGTCTTCCTCGACCGGGAGCTCCCGGCCGGTTTCGATGCTTCCACCATAAAGGCCCACTTCGATCCTCCCTCCCCTTCGACCCTGCGCGCAAGCATTGAGGGAGAGCGAAACCTGCTGAGAATCAGGATTGTCGACGGGACGCCGCGTCTTCAATTGCGCGGAGTCTACGGTACGAATCCGACCTCCAGCGGGCTCCTCGTAGAGCTCGGAGACGGACTCCGGCAGGCTATCGATCTGCAGAAACGGGTGGTGATCCCCCGGTTGACTCGAGCCATCTGGATAGACGCGAGCCCGGACGGAGGCAACGCGGTGGTCGACCGGGGTGACAGGATCAGGCTGGTATTCGATCGGAAGGTCAAGCTGGCCGAGGACATGACGGACTACACCCCGAGGGTGCCCCAGGATCTCGTCCTGAGCAAGGACCAGGACAGGCTGGGAACCGAGACGATACCGGCCGAGATGGTCCCCGCCGAGAGCGGGAACGAACACGAGCTCGACATCATCCTCGGCTCCAACCCGATCCTCGAGATCGCGGGCATGCTCGCCGGAGATGGAGCCGAGGTCGATCGAACCGGACCCGATGCTCCCTCTGGACTCGCGATCAACGGAACCCCTCTTCTTCCAATGAAACGGATCACCGCCCTCAATGGAGGGCCCGGAGTGTGTTCGAAAAAAGAGGTCGACCTCGAGCTCCCGGCCGATGACGCCACAGCAGGCGGGGATACCCGGGACTCCTTTCCCGGCGCCGGCTCACGAATGTACCACAGCCTGACCCGCTTCCAGGACAGGTTCGCGATCGTCGCCGGGGGACTGACCGTCATCGGCGAGAAGCCCATCGACGAGGTGCTGCTCTACAACCCCAGGCGCACCGATCCCGCCCTGCCCCCATTCGAATTGATTGGCCGACTGCCGCGAGCGACCTGGCAACACACGGCGACGCTCCTGCCTGGAGCCGACCGGCAGGAAGGCACTGATGATGACCTGGTCGTATTCTGCGGGGGAACCGACGGCAAGGACATCTTCGCCTCTATCATCGTCGTCTTCCTCTCCCGGGAGACCGGAAGCCTGGTGCTGCGCAAGCTGCCCTTCTCTCTGAAGATATCCCGCACCGAGCACGCCGCCATCGCTACCGGCAACCTCTCCATCCTCGTAGATGGAGGCAGGCATACACCTGGACAGAACGGCTCCGAGCGCCTTACGGATTCCGCCGAGCTGCTGCGCTTTGAACGGAAGGGGGATGAGATCCGGGTAGCGGAGGCCAGCCTGTTCAGATCGCTCGCCCGAGTCCGGCACACTCTCAACCTGCTCGTCCAGGACAACGCGGGACAAACCTGGGTGCTCGCCTACGGAGGGTATGGCCGCAACCGCTACATCGATCCCTGGGCGCCCATCCTGAAGAACCCTGCCCGCTCGATCGACCCATTCGGAGAACAACTCAACGGAGACGAACCCGAGAGCCTGTTCGACCCGCGACGAGCCAGCATCCTGAGCTCACCCGTCCTCATCAACATCGACAATCCCCGCAAGTCGATCACCACCCTGGGCATCCGGCCACAGTACACGCTGGTGCGCTCCGGCCACCTGTCCGAGGGACTCGGTGGCCTGAACGAAGAAGGCGTCCAGGCGGCCGACTCGGTCATCATTCTCGCCGGAAGCCTCCTGCATCCCATCCATGGGCGCGATGGCGACATCACATCGAGCTGGGAGTTGCCGAAACAGAATCCCTTGTAGAGGATCACAGACCCGAGAAGAGCGCCCGATGGGCATGAGGCCCTCAACGGGATCCTGTTCACCTTCGACCCCGCCGATCCGCAGCGCAGCCGAATCGAACCTGTTCAACACCCGGCTCCCGAACCCAGCAGGCTCGCTACCCGTGAGAACGCTGACCTCTGCAGGGTTCCCGGCCTCGGGGTGATCCTCTCAGGCGGAGATCCCCCCCGCAGCACTGAGGGATCCAAACCGCATTCCAGCCTCGAGATCTACCTCGCCGAGCGACCTGGCGGCGGCCTGCTCAGGAAGATCGCCACCCGCCTGCCCTCCGCCCGGAGCAGGCATCGCAGCTACCTGATCCGGGAAGAAGAAAAATACCGCCTGCTGCTGATAGGCGGGACCCACACCGGGCAGGCCGATATCGAGGAAATTATCCTGCCTACCCCCTCACAGAGGTGAGAAAGAGACGTGGATCTCGCGGTTTTCTTGGTACTTTCACTTGGAGACCCGCCATGCTACCATGCCTCGGATCGGTAACGGTAATGTGCGAGTGCCGTCGGAACGATTGAAGTGAAGAGAGGATATGACGTCGCGCATCGGTTCCCCTACATCACGGTTTGTCTGCGCTGTCCTGCTGGCAGTGCTAGCCTCAGGCTGCACAGGTCCATCCAAACCGCGTAAGGCGGCGGGCCGGACCTCTGTTGCCGGCTCAACGCTTGAAGGCTTTGCCAGGCGCAGCCGCTCTACCGTCAACAAGGTACGCAAGTACCTCGCCGCGAGCGAGGCCTACCTTGGCGAGGGAAGCCCCGCGAGCGCCATCCGCTGCGCGCATGAAGCCCGGCGGGCGACCTCCAGCACCCAGCTGCGGGCGCAGGCTGATTATCTCCTCGGAAAGGCCCACCTGGGCCAGCTGGAGCTCGCTCTCGCCAGGCGATATCTCGAAAAGAGCATCGATGGCCTGAAAGCTCCCGAACAGCAGGAGAGCCTGGCGCATCTTATCGTCTGTCTGAGAATGCTGAAAAAGACCAGCGAGGCCGCCTCCATGATGGCGAGGCTGAAGGCTCCCGGTGATCCTCGTATCCAGGCGATCCTTAACGCACCCCGCCCCCGCATGGCGGAGAGAAAACCTCCCAAGGCGCCCTCCATCGCGGGGATAGGCAGCCTGCCGCCACGGCCTTCGACAGCCGGTGGCCGGCAGCTCCCCCACCTCCAGGTACTCCCACGCTCGGGCTGGAGCGCGAAATCCACCATCAAGAGCCGAACGACCCCGATGAGCAAGATCTTCCGAATGACCATTCACCACTCTGGAGAACCCGGCGGAGTCAGCGCGACCTCAAAATGGGGCAGCGGCAGGGAGATTCTACGTATCCAGCGTTACCACCAGCGCGAGCGCGTCTGGGCAGACATCGGCTACCACTATATCGTCGACCGGGCGGGTCGAGTCTGGCAGGGACGACCGGTCTCCTACCAGGGAGCCCACGCCAAGGGAGATGCCAACCGCGGCAACATCGGGATCGTGGTGCTGGGTAACTACAGCTACAAGAAGCAGACCCTGAGCAGAAAGCAGCGCGACAGCCTGAAGCTCCTGGTCCTCAAGCTGGGCCAGTACTTCTCGATCCCCTCAGCGCGCCTCTACACCCATGGGGAAATTCTCCCTGGCCATACCACCTGCCCCGGCCCGCACCTCACCGTCTACACCAGGGCACTCAGGACCGAGCTGAAGCGTCACCAGGCGGCCAGCCGGCGGACCCAGGAGTTGACCTCCGCCACGACCTCCTCCAAGAAGGGCAAGTAGAACCCTACAGGCGATCCCCGGCCTGATTCAGCCCCCCCCTCTCAGCTGTTTTCCGTTCCGAGTGCCACCAGGGTATCCCAGCAATCGGGCTGCCGCGGATCGTCCAGAACATCCCGGTTGGCTCTCTCGAACCCGCATGCCGTACAGCGCTGAAGAACCTTCCAGCCGGACGCGCGCGATCCTGTCAGCTTGACAGGTTCCATCAACCCCCCGCAATCCGATCCGCGATCTCCCGGAACTACATCCACATGCTTCGACCAGAGACAGGCGGGACAGTGATTGCGGTAGCTGCCCTGGACAAGGGGAAGAACCTCCCGGGAGCAATGGCCACAGGCAAAACCAACATTCCCCGTACCGTGGAAATTCTTGCGGTCTCCATCCTGGCGTCCCGGGTCGTTCAAGAAAACAACTCCGTGAGTCGAGCCTGGAGGATTTCTCCGGCCCGCTGGGAGGCCGTCTCATCGGCATCCTTGTGAAATACGATGCGAATACCCCGTCCGGACAGGCCGACAACAAGGAGTCCATCTGATCGCAGCAGGTCGGAAAATTCAGCGTACCGGCCGGGCTCCTCTCCTTCCCACTCCAGAAACACCATATTGGTATCAGGGGAAGAGACCCGCAAACCCACCAGGTCGAGGCCCTGCAGCTTCCGCGCCAGCTCACGGGCGTGGCGATGGTCCTCATCGAGACGATCGACATTATGCTTCAGGGCGTGAATCCCGCAGGCGGCGAGAATCCCTGCCTGGCGCAGGCCTCCACCAAGGAGCTTCCTGAGACGCCTCGCCTCCGCTATGGTCGCCTCCGGGCCGGCCAGCACGGAGCCGGCGGGAGCTCCCAGCCCCTTGGAGAGGCAGAACATGACGGTATCCGCGCAGGCCGCGTAGGTGGAGACCTCGACCCCGGATCCCACGCTGGCATTGAAAATCCGCGCGCCATCGATGTGCAGCAGCAGGCCGTTCTCCCTGCACAGCGAAGAAACGGACTCGAGGTAATCGAGGGGGAGGATGCAACCCCCGGCGATATTGCTGGTCTGCTCGAGGATGACGAGCTTCGTGCGCGGCATATGAACATCAGCAGGCCGGATGGAGGAAGCGATCCGCTCGAGAGGTATCATCCCCCGCTTGCCGGCTATCGAAACCGCCTGGACCCCCCACAGACGCGCCGACCCACCGCATTCAAAATTGTAGGTGTGGCACAGGGATTCCAGTATGACCTCGTCACCGGGATCGCAGTGCGCACCCACCGCGATCGAATTACCCATGGTGCCCGAAGGAACGAAGAGAGCGGCCTCCTTACCCAGGCGCTCAGCCGCCAGCTCTTCCAACTCGGTAGCAGTCGGATCATCACCGAAAACGTCGTCACCAAGCGGGGCCTTGCACATGGCCTCGAGCATCGCGCCATCCGGCCGTGTAACGGTATCACTTCTAAGATCGATTAATTCTGTATTACTCTGCATAGGAACTGACCTTACGACAACCAAAGGAGCGGTTCAAGCATCGGAAGACCAGGGAATACCCCATTATAAATAAATGTCTTCGAAAGATTTATTCCGACCTGTAACGTCCGCAGGGTACTTAAATACCGGGGTCTTTATCGTTTTCCTCTTCTAGTTGATAAATATCTTGTATTAAAGGACTTGTAGAAAAAAAGAGGCCTCCTGAGGCCTGGTGTTAGCTGTAAGATAGCTCCATGGGTGAAAACTCGATTCCAACTACTCCAGACGGCAAGTCCACTGTCGATACCACGACATCTCAGGACAGTGGGCACGAAGACAATACCCACGAAGACAGCGAGCTCGTCAGGAAAGCGCTGCAGGGTGATGTGGATGCCTTCGAATTGCTGATCGAGCGCTACCAGCAGGCGGTCTACAACATCTGCTACTACAAGAGCCGCAACTGCTTCGATGCAGAGGATCTGGCCCAGGATATTTTCCTCGCGGCCTTCAAGGCCCTGCCAAACCTCAAGGACATCAACAAGTTCAGCAGCTGGCTCTTCGGAATCGCCTACAACCGCTGCCACAAATGGTTCCATCGCGAAAGAATCAAGATTGTCAAGTTCAAGGAGATCTCCCGCCGACTGAGTCAGCAGCAGCGGATGGAGAGACTGAAGAGCGGGCAGCCGGGCACCCAGTTCGCCGGAGATGAACCTGAGATCGCTGAATTCCTCCACAAGCTTCCCACCGACGTGAAGGACATCCTGAAGCTGAAATACCTCGAGGGAATGAGCTACGATGAGATCAGCGAAAAAACCGGGGTCAAGCCACACAGAATCGACTACCTGATCCGCAAGGGAAAGAAACTGATCCGCGAAAGATGGAATCGCCGCGGCAGAAAAATCCAGGATGACAGCGTCTCCTGACGGAATAAGGAAACTCTAAACAGATGAGATCAGACGACACCCCCATGAGTTGCCCGGAAGCCGAAGCTTATCTATCCCTCTCCGTGGAAAATGAGCTCGACCACCTCCGCTCAGCCCACCTCGATGAACACCTCACCGGCTGTGAAAGCTGCAGGACGCTCGAAGCCGAGCTCACCGCTGAGCGACTTTGGATCCTGGAAAACTCCGTACAGGCTCCCGCCCTGTCGGCCAGCTTCGCCTCAAAGGTCTGCGGAGAAATCCGCCGCGAAAGCCTCCACCGGTCGCCCTTTACCAGGTGGCTTCGAAAAGCCGGGCAGTGGTCGGGTATCGCCGCCGCGGGAGTTCTCCTTGCCCTCGTAACCTTCGGGTTCTTCGACGATGGAGCTTCACCCGAACCCGGGACAGACCTGGCCGCCGGAAATGCGGCCGGCTCAGCAGCCTCCGAACGCGGCTCCGAACGCGGCTCCGAACGCGGCTTCGGGCGCGGGACTGACTCGACCCTCAACGCTCCGGGAGCGACCCTGGTCTCATTTACCACGGCAGATGGACCGAATACCTCGACAGGCGGGCTGGAAACCACCCACCAATTGCCCTCCTGTTCCCCCGACTCGCCCGAAGGCTACGCGATCTGCAGTCCCGCGGAAGCCCCCGCCTCCACATTACCGGCCTCCACTGCCCTGAGCAGTTCCGAAAAAGATCTGGGAGCGGAGCTCGTGGCAATAGCGTCTGAAGTTTCACCCGCTCCCGAACCGATAAATACCTTATCGGCCAGCTTCAATCGCCTGGCCGCAGGTCACCTGGATGTAGGGCAACTATTCGGCCTCTTCGCGAGAAGGTATGAAAACATGAAAATGCCGCTGGCCAAATCGGTCAATCGGGAAGATCCCTGCCTCGACGACCTGAACGATGATGGAAAAGTGGACGGTGGGGATGTGGCCTACGGTTGCCTCCTCCTCCTCGAGGCGAAACCCGTGGCCCCCTACAGTGACTCTGCAGACGAATCAGGCGAGACGCCCGATTGTGACAACCGGGAGCCCTGTGTTTGAGCCCCGACGGCGTGTCCGGATTCCCGTCTCGCTATTGGTGGCAATGAAGGCTCGCTGTCGCGAGCTTTTCGGATATCGTCTGAACTGGAATTGAAAAGATGGATTCGACAAAGAAACCGGGAAACAAAGCGGCGCTGAAACGGTCCTCCAGGGTGCCGTTCTACTGCGTTCTCTTTGTTCTGTCAGGATTGATGACGAGTTGTGGAAAGCCATCTTCGAATCAGGAACCCGTGACAATTCCGGTTGAACCGGCTGTCGAAAAGCCCGTTGAAAAACCCGTTGAAAAGCCCGAGACGAACCCGGCTGTCGAAAAGCCCGTCGAAAAGCCCGAGACGAACCCGGCTGTCGCCACGGAGCCGCCTGAGTGTATCTTCCTGGCCTATACGGTCAACAACCTGGGCTATACGGCCACCTGCGGCTGACCGAAGAAGAAAATCAAGCTGGGCAGTTTGTCCAGGCGAATGACCTTCTTTCAGCAGCTGCGAGGCCGCGGCTTCCCTGTCCTGGCAATCGATGGAGGAGATGCCTTCTTCGGCTCCCCGACCAAGAAACCATTGACCCGAAAAAACGAGGCCTACGCCCTGAGCATCGCCGGGCGCATCCTCGAGGCCTACAATTACCTCGGCTACCAGGCCATGGGGATCGGCCCCTCCGATCTCCAGTTCGGAGTCGACAAGCTCAAGGGGTTCCTGTCAAAAGCCGACTTCCCCATCGTCTGCGCCAACCTGGTTGAAAAAAAGAGCGGCAAGCCGGTCTTCTCGGGCTCGGTGGTCCTGAACATCGAGGGAGTGAAATACGGCATCTACGGAGTCTGCCTCGACAGCCTGAACGACAGCTACGAAAAACGCGTCCTGGGAGAAAAATACGAGCTCCTCGACGCGCTGGAGACCACCAGGAAGATCGTTCCGGAGCTGAGCAGGACCTGCGACCTGGTGATCGCCATCTCGCACCTCAACATCACCGACAATGAGAAGCTCCTCAAGGAGGTCTCCGGGATCGATATCCTTCTCGACCCCTACTCCCGCTCTGGCAATAAACCCGTCTGGGTAACCGAGGGTGAATATGTCGCCTGGCACGGAGAGACCCCCATGATTCGCATCGATGGCCAGGGCTCTCGCGTGGGAATCTGCGAGATGTACTTCCCCCGCACCGGCGATGTGAAAGAAGACTACGCTATCTACGACTACCCCCTCGAACCGCAGATCATCGATCACCCGGTGATGAGTGAGATCGCCAGGGGAAAGAGCGCCCCGGCGAACAAGACCCCGCACAAAACGGCCCTCTTCGAGGATCTCTTTCTCGGGGCGGGGACCTGCGGCGCCTGCCACGAGGAGCAGCAGAAGTTCTGGGAGAACACGACCCACAGCAAGGCCTACGCCAGCCTCACCGAGACCGGGGACCACCTGAACTATGAATGCGTGGAGTGCCATACCCTTGGCTACGGGCTCAGCTACGTGGACCCCGAAAAGGTCGGTGAATTCACGGAGGTCCAGTGCGAGAGCTGTCATGGCGTAAATTCAAAACACGCCGAGGATCCCGGCCGCTACCGCCTCGACCAGGTAAAGGAATCGACCTGCTGGGGTTGCCACAACCCGCAGATCATGAAGAAGCCCTTCGACCCGAAACAGACCAAAGCCAAGGTCTCCTGCCCGAAGATGGAGAAATGAGATGACGAACGTATTGTCAAGCTGCCGACGCAAGAGAGCCCTCGTCCCCATCTGCATCCTGCTCTGCGTCCTCGCCTCCGGTCTCTGGGGAATCGGCGGCGAAGAAAAGGTCACCGGGAAATTCACCCTCGTCTACAACATCAACAATGCCGGCTACATCGACGTCTGCGGCTGCAAGCATAAGGAGGTCCGCCAGGGGAGCCTGACGCGGCGGGCCAGCTTCCTGAAGCAGTTGAAGGCGACGGGGAGGAAGCTCCTGCTGCTCGATGGAGGCAGCGCCTTTTTCCCGATCAACAAGCGGCTGAAGGCCTCGGAGATCCCGGAGGCCTACCGCAAGGCGGAGCTGATCGCCGAGTCCTACAACAGGATCGGCTACTCCGCGATGGCCATCGGTCCCTACGATCTCATCACGGGCATCGAGAACCTGAAGAAGCTGCGGAAGAAGGCCCGCTTCCGGATGCTCTCGGCCAACTTCGTGGGAAAGGATGGAAAGCTCGTATTCGAGCCCCACGCCCTCTTCGAGGTCGCCGGGGTCCGGGTAGGAGTCATCGGCCTGACCCTCGATACGATCCCGGGACCGATCCTCGAGAAGCGTGCCCCGGGCTGCCGGATCCTCGACCCCTTCGCCGCAGCGGTAAAATCCTACGAGGCCCTGCGGCCGAAAACAGACATCATCATAGCCCTCTCCCACCTCAGGGAAGATTCGAACTTCAGCCTCATGGAGAAGCTGAAGAACCTCGAGATCCTGATCGACCCCTACATCCAGCAGGGCAGCCACAAGACCTGGCTCAAGGAAGAGAGCGAGTGGCTGGAGGAGAAAGACAATACGCTGTTTCTCAGAAGCGATGGACAGGGTGCCCGGCTCGGCGTGGTAGACGTAGAGCTCTTCGAGAACGGCAAGACCCTCTACTCGGGAGCGAGATATGACGAGCTCCTCGACCTGGTTGAATTCGATGAAGCCACCGCCGAGGAGAAGAAGGAATTGCAGGGGCTTCACGACAAGAATCTCTACCGCTTCACCAGGGTCTCTCTCGAACCCCACCATCTCACCGATCCCGAGATCGACTCCCTCGTCGACGCCTGGAAGAAAAATATCTCCCTCTCAGGCGTCAAGCACCTCGAGAAGCAGTTGCCCGACAGGGAGAGCTACCTGACCCACACGGCCTGCAAAAGCTGCCACGAGAAGCAGTACGCCTTCTGGCTCACGACCACCCACTCTCATACCTTCGACGACCTCAAGAAAACCGGCGACGAGTCGCGCTACGACTGCATCGGCTGCCACACCCTCGGGTATGGGCAGGCCTTTCTCGACACCACCAGTGTCGGGAAGTACGCCAATGTCCAATGCGAATCCTGCCACGGACTGCAGCCCGCCCACCCCGGGAAGCCGGCCGAGCACACCTTTGGCCTGGTGAGCCGCAAAGCCTGCGTCGTCTGCCACAATAAGGAGCAGCCACGCTCGGTGTTCCATTTCGCCCCGGCGCGAAAAAAGGTCGCCTGCCCCAAGGGCTGAGAGCCGCCCGACCTTCCCGGCTCCCGCCTTCCATCATGGCGAAACCGACACCTTTGTGTGAAAATCCGGGCATTGGTTCCGGCCTGGGCCGCAATACAAGACCCCTCTTCCCGATCCTGGAATACCCTTCGATTCGCGACGGCATGAAACCCTGCCGCCGCCAGAGCAGTCGCCCTGGATAGCACCCCGTGATCTCCTTTTCCTCCTCAACAGCCAGCCCTGCAGATTGTTCCATCATCGGCGCGGGAGTGATCGGCCTGGCAATCGCCAGACGGCTCGCCTCCGCCGGCCTCTCCGTTACCATCTACGATAAGGGCGCCCCGGGAAGCGAAGCATCTTTCGCCGCCGGCGGCATGTTGTGTCCTCGTATCGAGTTCAAAAAAGGATCGCGCCTCTCGCAGATGGGAGAGATCTCCCTGCAGCTCTACCCCGACTACGCGGGGGAATTGGAGGAAGAGACGGGCCTGTCCATCGATCTCAGGCTCGATGGTGTCATCAGCCCCCTCGACCCCGCCGAGGCCGGCGGTAGCGAGCCCGGCGACAACACAGCCCGCCTGATCGATGTAGACGCGCTCCGCGACCTCGAACCCGGAATCAACCCTGGAATAACCCGGGCGCTCTATTACGAGGAAGAAGGAAGCGTCGACAACAGGGCTCTCACCAGGGCCCTCGAGGCGGCCTGCCGCGGACTTGGAGTGGAGATTCGCTCCGACTGCGAGGTGCTCGACGTGCTGGTGGAAGATGACCGCGTCAGCGGAGTTCGAACCCCCACCGGGGACTTCAGTTCTCCCATCGTTATCAACTCCGCCGGCTCCTGGGCGGCGAAGATCGGCGGAACCGTAGAGAAGGTGGAGATCCGGCCGATCAAGGGACAGATGCTCCTGCTGGACTGCAAGGATAATGAAGATGAGATCCCCCGGCATACGATCTGTTCCCACAGAACCTACCTGGTGCCGCGCGGGGATGGCCGGGTCATCGTCGGAACGACCGTTGAGGACAAGGGCTTCGACAAGGAGGTCGATCCGGCCGCGATCAAGAACCTGCTCCAGAGCGCCGCGGAGATGTTCCCCTTCCTCGAGAAGGTGCCTCCACGGGAATCCTGGGCGGGCCTCCGACCCATGGGCGAGCAGGACATTCCCACCATCGGCGCCCTGTCGCCGCGGGGCTATTATGCGGCTGTCGGCCATTACCGCAACGGGATACTGTTGACCCCCCTCCCCCCGGAGCTGCTGGCCCGGGAGATCCTCGGCGAATCCGGCTGG
>JAKUSY010000109.1 GCA_022451445.1 Planctomycetota bacterium | reverse complement strand
CCCTGTCGGCCGGCAGATCGAGAAAAACCTGCTTGCTGCCGGCGGGCCAGGTAACCTCGAGGCGCTCAGCCTTCACCGACCCACCCAGCCCGAAGAAGAGCTCCGGTGAGTTCTGAGAAAGAAAGCCGGAGCCTGCGCGGAGCTGTTTCACCCTCGAAACTCCGCCATGGCGCAGGACGACCCTCGCGCCGATGGCCTGGCGATTCGACACGCGGCCCTCAAGCCGAAGCTTCAGCCGATGCCAGCGGCGGCCGGAATCGTTCCGCAGGATCCTGACCTGCGGCGCGTTGCGATTCTTTACCAGGAGATCCGGATCCCCATCCCTGTCGTAGTCCCAGACGGCCAGCCCCCGCCCATCCTCGAGGTAGTCGAGGCCCGAGACGGCAGCCTGGTTGCCGCAGCCCTCCGAGCCGTTACCCGCGAAGAAGCAGCTGCGCTCGAAGCCGGACCAGGAGCCCCCCGCCCGGATGAGCCTGTTGATGGCCTCCCAGGCTCCTTCGTATCTCGACAGGCGGCTCTTGACCCCGGTAGCCCGCGACACGACCTGCCGCCAGAAGAAGCTTCACAAATCATCCTTGCTCTCGTTGGAGATGAAGCCGTTGACCACGTAGAGATCCTCCAGCCCGTCTCCCTCGACGTCGAGGAACTGCCCCGACCAGGACCAGCGCCCGAAGAAGGCGCCGGATTCGAGGCTGACATCCTCAAAGCGGCCGCCGCCGAGATTCCTGAACAGCGAGTTGCCCCGGGCCATCCTGCTGTAGGTCTCCCGCAGGCGGGTGGCTTTAAATTGCGGCTGCCCGGCGATCCGGCTCCCCGCCGAGCTCCACATATTGCCGACATAGAGATCGATCCGGCCATCGTTGTCGAAGTCCTCCCAGGTGACACTCATGCCGTTGCCGACATCATCGACGCCAAACTCCGCCGCCACATCCTTGAACCGTCCCCCACCATCGTTGCGGAAGAGATTGTTACGGCCGAAGTCGTTGGCGACATAAAGATCCGGATCTCCATCCGCATCGTAATCGCACCAGGACGCGGCCAGGCTGAAGCGCTGGTTGTTCTCCCCCATCCCGGAGAGCTCGGTGGCATCGATGAACTTCAGCTTCCCCTCGTTGCGGAAGAGGAAATTGGGGGCTCCATTGTTGGCATCATGGTAGGGGTAGGGATAGGTCGACTGCAGCTTGGAGCCCGCGCCGGCCCAGAAAACGTAGCTGAAGACATAGAGGTCGAGATCCCCATCTCGATCATAATCCGCCGCCGCGCAGCCGAGCGTTGAGGCAGCCTTCCTGCGGCCTTTCTCGAGCCCGGAGGAGGCGATACGCCGGAACCCTCCCTTGCCGTCATTCTCAAAGAGCAGGACCTCGAGCGAGGTGACAACCACCAGGTCGGCATCAGCATCGTTGTCGAGATCGACGAAGAGCGAGCCGCCCGTCACATCGAGCACATCAACACCGGCAGCGCGCGCCACGTCGGCGAAGCGGCCATCGCCGAGGTTCCGGTACAGGCGGTTGGGAAGGCCTGCTGGTTGCGGCACGTAAAAATCAAGCCACCCATCGTTGTCGAGGTCCCCGACCGCGATTCCCTGGTGGCCGTAAACATCCATCCCGCTGGAGGCATCGATCCTCGTGCGCCAATAGCCGACACCGCGACTCAGCTGGGCCCTGAAGGCTGTGTCTTCTCCCAGGCAATCCACCGTGGCATCGACGAAGGCTCGCCTGGCCATCCTGACCTTCTCAACATCGAGGCAGCCAAGCGACAGGAGCCGGGCCTCCGGACCGCCGGACCATTCTACCTTCCAGACCGTCCTCACCTGGGTGAATGCCCCATCGCCTGAGACGCCATCGAGCTCGAGCAAAACGTCAGCAAGGACAGCATCCTTCTTTCCCACGACCCCTGAGACCCTGAAGATCTTGAAGGCAGCCTTCGATACCTTTCCACATGCCGCGCTCAGCTCCTCGAGCCTGCGCCGGAACTCCGCCGTGGTCACCGCCGCCGGCTCTCCCACGTCCAGGGAGCGCCAGGAGCTCCAATTGTCTCCGGCGCCCACGGTCTCTTTCCAGGCCTTCGGAACAAGCGCCGTCGACCGAAACCCCGGAGCGAGCAGTTGCGGGAGTGCCGTGGGCTCGACCCTGCCCGCAACCAGCCAGGAAGATACCTTCTCCAGGGATTTCTTCAGTCGCTCACTCGCTCGTTCACCGGACCAGCTGTCGCGCGAGGTGTTCACCTTCTCATAGACCCAGTCGAGGGGACCCTCGCCCGAGCCGGCACGTGAGGGCACGCCCAGACGGTGGACCTCTGGCTTGTCCGCGGGCTCTCCGCACAAGAGAACAGAGAAGGCCAGCAGGACCGTGAAGAAGGCTGGGGGCTGGATAAAACGGCTCATTACTGCCTATTAGATACAGGCGGGTCAGGGTGAAGAAAGAAGTAATCTTCTGAAAAGGAGCCTGCCCGCATGCGCGCTTCAGCGTGGCGTATCGCTCACAACCCGGCCCTCGATGATCGTCCCCACGCAATGCGTCGTATACTCGAAGGGATCCCCATCGAAGAGGGCGAGGTCCCCATCCTTTCCAACCGCCAGCGACCCGACCCTGTCGGAGATGCCGAGGATATCGGCGGCCGAGGTGGTGATCAGCTCCAGGGCGCCCTCAAGGCCCAGGCCATTGGCAGCGGCGATAGCCGCCTCGAACAAGACAACCCTCGTCTTGGGCACATAGCTCTCATAGCCGCTCTGCATCGCCACCTTGAGACCCGCCTTCTTCAGCCGGGCCGGGGTGTTGAAGCTCGCGTTCTGGAGAGCCCCGTTGTAACGCGCCATCGCGGGGTGGATGATCACCGGGACGTCAGCTTTTTTGAGCTCATCGGTGAGGAGGTAGGCCTCGGCTCCCCCGTCAAGGATGATTCGAAGATCGAACTCTCTCTTGAGACGAAGAGCGCTGGCGATGTCCTGCGCCCGATGGGCCGTGATCAGGAGCGGCACCTCCTTACGCAGGGCGGAGGCCAGGGCCTCGAGCGCGAGGTCAACCGGAGGCTCTTCGCCCGCTTTTTCATCCTTCTCCCCTTCTTTCTTCACCGACTTCTCACGAGCCTCGAGGTAGGACCTTGCCTGCAGCAGCTTCGCCCGGAGCATGGAGATCTGCTTCCCCCGGGTGCCGGGCGACTGTCCCCCTCCGCGAAGCGAGGAGGGCCCGAGCGTCACGGAAATCCCGGCCGTTGGAACGAGCGCGGCATCGTCTACCGTATTGCCGGTGGTCTTTACGATCATGGTCTGGCCGGAGATCAGCTCTCCTGGAGCATGGCCGGTATGAAGGACCGTGACACCATATCCCCTGACCCACTCGATGAGCGGCTCGCGGGTATTGTAGGAATCGATGGCCCTGAGCTCCGGCTGGATGGGGATGGAACGCTCGAGCTGATCCTGGTCGTGCTCATGGTTGAAGTAGCCCGCCAGCCCGACAACGCTGCGCGCATCGATCAGGCCGGGCGTCACCACCGCCGCCTCGAGAACCTTGAACCCCTCGGGAACGGCGATATCGGCAGCCCGCCCGATGGCCGCGATCTTGCCGTCCCTGACAATCACTATCCCATCCTCTACGGCGGGCCCCGTCATGGTATAGACCTTCCCGCCCCGGACCGCCACCTGGGCGGAGACCGCGCCGGGAATGACTGCCAGCAGCAGGATGCAGGTGAAAATCCTGGGCATCATCTACCTCCTCCCTCATCCCCAAAACAGCAATGATAAGGTTCCTGGTCCGCACCGGCGCCATAGCCGCCGGTGGCATGCAGAAGATCCTCGGGATTCGAGCGGTCAAAGACCTTCCGCCCCTCGACCCAGGTCTCCAGCACCTTGGTGTAGACGCTCAGGGGATCTCCGTCGAGGATAACGAAGTCGGCGTCCTTGCCGACCTTCAGCGAGCCAATCCGCCCGTCGAGATCGAGCATTTTCGCGCCGGCAAGGGTCAGGGCTTCCAGCCCCGCCTTCCTGCTCATGCCGCCGCGGACCCCGAGGCCGGCCATTCGCAGGAAGAGCCTCGAATCCGTGATCCAGTCATCGGTATGGAAGGCGGTGAGTACGCCGGCCTTCTCGAGGATGCCGCCTGTCTTGAAGACCAGGTTGATGGCCTCGAGCTTGCCGCCGGGGCTGTCGACGAGGATGATCGAGCAGGGCACCTTGGCTCTGGCGATCTCTTCGGCGACCATCCAGCCCTCGCTCACATGGTGCAGCACGACGCGGAAACCGAATTCCCGCGAGAGCCGCAGGACCGTCATGATGTCGTCGTGCCGGTGGGTATGATGATGGACCACCCTGCGCCCCTCGAGCACCTCGACGAGGCCCTCGAGGCGAAGATCGCGTGGCGGCTTCTTGTCCGGCTCATCGAGCGCGGCGGCGAGCTTGTCCCTGTATTCCCCGGCCCGGATGAATTCCGCCCGCATCAGCGCGGCTGACTTGGCGCGGGTGCCGGGAAAGGGCGGCGCTCGCTGCGAATTGGTTCCGTTGGCCATCTTCATGCCGCCGAGGATGCGGCCCTCCTTGTCGCGAAGGCAGATCCCCTCGATGGTCTTTGAGCCCCGCAGCTTGACGTAGACGGTCTGGCCGCTGAGCAGGTGGCCAGAGCCGGGCATGATGTTCAGGGTCGTCAGGCCGCCGGCCACGGCGCGCCTGAAACCCGAGTCCCTCACGTTCAGGGAGTCATAGATCCTGACTTCCGGCTGGACCGGACCAGACCCATCGCCCCCGCCGATTCCGCCGATATGACTGTGGGTGCAGATCAGGCCGGGGATGATGACCTTGCCCTTGAGGTCGAATCGCTTCGCGGTAGCGGGGATCTCAACCTTGCCGGCGGGGCCGAGCGCCTTGATGACCCCGGCCTCCACCACCAGCGTTCCCGCATCGATCGGCTCTCCCTCCACGGGAATGATCCTGGCGCCCGTAAACGCCTGCGGAACCTCCTGCGCGAAGGCGGCTGTCGCCGCGACGCAGGAAACCAGCAGCAGGAACCCACCTCTATGCAACATCGGTCAACTCTCCTTGTCAGGGTGCGCGAAAGACCCCTATCGCACCGGCGACAGGCCTCTCCCCCTCATTCGCTCGGAACTCAAATCTACCGCATCAAACGGCCCGCTCCAAAGCCCATCAGCCTAAATCACTCTACGGCAACCATTTCACGAATCCCATGAGGCGATACCTGCCCGCGAAAAAAAAACCAGCCCGCGGATAAAACCGTGCCAGGAGACGGCTCGACGGGTACCCTTGATAAACGGAAATACCTGACTGAAATCCAGCAAAGATCCACCTCATGTTTCGATACGTATTTTTCAGCCTGGGCGTCTTTCTTCCGCTCATCCAGGGCCACTGTTTCGCCCAGGTCGTCATCAACGAGATCCAGGCCTCCAACAGCTCGACCATCGAGGATGCCGATGGAGACAGCGCGGACTGGATCGAGCTCTACAACCACTCCGACGCCCCCTATGACCTGGGTGGACATGGGATCAGCGACGACCCCGAGGAGCCCATGAAATGGGTTTTTCCGTCTTTCCGCCTGGAGCCGGGGGAACGCCTGATTGTCTGGTGCTCCGGCAAGGATCTGCGCTTCCCATCGCAGGAGCAACTCCTGCGCACCAATTCGCTCATCGAGGTCCGCCCGACGATCCTCGATCTCGACCAGGAGTGGAGCTACCTGAGCGGCCCACCCGACAGCGGCGAGCCGCCGGACGGCTGGAACCAGGCGAACTTCGACGATTCGACCTGGGCACGCGGCCAACCCGGCTTCGGGTTCGGCGATGACGATGACCGCACCGAGCTGGAATCCGGCAACGGCGCGACCTTCCTGAGAACATCCTTTGACGTCGAGAACCTCGCGGACAGCGAGGGCATGGTACTGCAGGTGAACTACGACGACGGCTTCGTCGCCTGGCTCAACGGCACCCGGATTCTCTCGATCAACTTCCCCGAAAATACCGAACCGACCTTCAACAGCAACGCGACACGGTCAAGCGAGGCGCGCGCGCCGCAGCGCTGGATGGCCGCGGAATGGGCCGACCTACTGCGGCCGGAGGACAATCTGCTCGCCGTAGCCCTCCTCAACAGGACCCACAGCAGCAATGACCTCAGCTTCCTGCCGGAGATCGGCTTCAGCGACCCCAGCTTCCACACCAACTTCCAGCTCGACTCCGATGGGGAGTTCATTCTGTTGACGACCCCGGGCCGGGAGCTCCTCGATGGACTCAACATGCCGCGGCAGACCGAGGATCGATCCTATGGCCGGGCGCCCGATGGAATCGGACAGTTCGCATTTCTCTTCTACCCGACGCCCGGCGAGGTCAACGACACCCATACCTCGCAGCAGCCGATCTCATCGGAGGTCACCTTCTCTCCCCCCGGAGGATTTCACAACGGCGGCGTGCAGGCCTTCCTCTCGGTCAATATTCCCTTCGATGATTTCCAGATTCGCTACACCACCAACGGCACACCTCCGACCATTGCAAGCACTCTCTACACCGAGCCTGTGCGGATCACCAGGGACACCGTGATCCGCGCGGCGGGCTTCCTCGATGGCAGGCAGGCTCTCGACGCGACCGCCGAGAGTTATTTTCTAACAGGAAGAAACTTCCAGCTTCCCGTCATGTCGATATCAATGAATCCAAACGATTATTCACAGGTGCACAACAACAGCGGCGGTCGCGGCCGCGGCTCCGAACGGGAAGCGTACATGGAGATCTTCGACGACGAGGGCCAGCCGGCGGTCGAGACCGGATTCGGTCTCAGGCTGCACGGTGGAGCGGGCCGCGGCGGGGATTTCAACACCAAGAAGGCCTACAAGGCCTACTTCAGGGGTGTCTACGGCGACAAGAAGCTGCGCTACCCTCTCATCCCCGATACCGAGGTCGAGGTCTTCGACAAGCTCGTCCTGCGCTCGAACTTCAATGACGCCATTGGAAGAAACGGCAACGGCAGCCTGCTGCGTGACCAGCTGATCCGTGATCTTCACAAGGACATGGGTGGCTTCATCTCTCATGGCTCCTGGTACCACCTCTTCGTCAACATGCGGTACCGCGGCATCTACAACATCGTCGAACGTTTGGACGAGGAATACATGGACTCCTACTTCGAGGAAGAAGGAGGTGAGGGAGATTCCGCCGGAAACTGGGACGTCATCAAGACCGGCGACGATGTCCTCGTCGGAGACAATCGTGAATGGAACCGCATCGGGACCTTTCTCCAGCAGAACAACCTGGTGAACAACGATGCCTACAATGAGTTCGCGGAGTTCGTCGACATCGAAAACTTCACCTCCTACATGATCGTCAATATGTGGTCGCAGAACCATGACTGGCCGCACAACAACTGGTACGCCTCCCGAGCGCGAACCGAGAACGGCAAGTGGCGCTTCTTCTGCTGGGACGCCGAGTTTGGAATCAGCCTGAGCCCCGGCGGGTACAGCTCCAATACCCTTGACCACGTCTTTGGACGCAATGGCCGTCTCGCCGACATCTTCAGAGGCCTGGCGAACAACATGGGCTACCGCCGCTACTTCAACGACCAGGTCGAGAGCTACCTCAACGGTCCCCTCAGTCCTGCCGCTACACGGCGAAGACTCGATCTGCTGCGCCAGCGAATCCTGCCGGACATCCAGCACGAGCTGGCGAGCGTCAGCCGCAGCCGCAGCCAGTGGGACAACAACATCAACACCATGTACAACTTCCTCCGCAACCGCAACGGACCCTTCCTGGGGTTTGTCAGGTCATCGAGCCGCCTGGCCCCACCGCCTGACATGACGCCGAGTATCAGGTCGGTGACTCCCTCTGAGATCGTCAACACCGGCGATGTCGTGGTGCGGGTCCGCGGCACGCGCCTGGTCCGGAACATCCAGATCTTCTTCAACCGCATTGAAGCGGAGGTCATCGACTACCACGGCATCATCGGAGGAGTGAGTGTCCGCGTTCCCTTTGACGGGGCCCTCAGCGGACCGGTCACCGTGAGTGCGCGCAATCCGGACGCCGAGGTCGAGTCAGAAGAAACAGAAGGTCTCTTCACCGTATCGCTGCCGGCCCCCCTGGTCACCGGTATCCTTCCCGAGTTCGGCGCCGCCGGGGGTGGCGATGAGATCCTCCTCAGCGGCGGGTATTTCTTCGAAGGCATCACCGTATTCTTCGGCGACCAGGAGGCTCCCTCCGTCACGCGCTTCGGCCCCGATGCCGACAGCACGGTCCTGCTGCGGGTGACGACACCTCCGGGACGGGGAGAGGTCGAGGTCCGGGCGGTTAATACCCGGCCGGGCAGGGCCGAGTCCGCCGACAGCATGAGCTTTACCTACCGGGGCGCCGAGGGCTATACCCGGGGAGATGCTGACGCCAGCGGAAATACCAACCTGACCGACGCGGTCCTGCTGCTGAACTTCCTCTTTTCCGGCGGCTCGGCGCCCGCCTGCCAGGCGGCAGCCGACACTGACCGAAGCGGCAGTCTCGCCATGCCCGATGCGAGCCAGCTCCTGAACGTT
>JAKUSY010000108.1:3191-8528 GCA_022451445.1 Planctomycetota bacterium | reverse complement strand
GTCGTTCTCTCCACGGCCGCCGATACCTGCTCCCGGCTGGCCGGGAAGGGCGGGCACTCATCGAAAGCCATGATGATGTCCGCCCCGAGGTCATTCTGGATCTCCATGCAGCGCGAGGGCGTCAGCCGGATCTCATCGCCATCGATGTGGGAGCGAAAGGTGACCCCCTCGTCATCGACCTTGTTGAGCTCCGCAAGGCTGAAGACCTGGTAGCCGCCGCTGTCTGTAAGAATGGGACCCTTCCAGCCGGTAAACGCGTGCAGTCCGCCGGCCTCCCGCACCACGTCGGAGCCCGGCCTCAGGGCAAGGTGGTAGGTATTGGCGAGAATCATCCGGGCGCCGGTCTGGGCCACCTGCTCCGGGGTGAGCGCCTTGACCGAGCCCTGGGTTCCCACAGGCAGGAAGGCGGGAGTCTCCACCTCTCCATGGGGCAGCTTCAGCAGCCCGCGCCTCGCGGCGCAGGACTCGTCGGTGTCGATGACCGAGAATTCAAGGGGAGAGATGCTCATGGGCGGCTTGCTCGAAAACAGGGAAGGCGAGTTTGCTCTAAAGACGCCCCGGGAGCAAGCGGCGAAACCTCAATAGGCTTCCATCAATTCACTGCCGGGGTAGTAGTGCCGCAGGATTCGCCGGTAATCGAGACCCTCTCTCGCCAACCCCCCGGCCCCGACCTGGCAGAGCCCGACACCATGGCCAAAACCGGAGCCCCTGAGCACCCACCCCCCGGACTCGGCCCGCTCGGGGGTGAAAGCGGTGCTGCGCACAATGCCCGGGAACCGGGCCTCTACCGCCAGGCGAAAGCTGTCCGCCCTCCACTCGAAGGCTCCGAGCGAATGACGCAGCCGAAGATAGAGAATCCTTCCGTCCGCCGACCTCTCCGCCACCTCGAGTGCACTCGCCTCGCCCAGCTGAAGCTCCGGACGGTTCTTTTCCAGGTACTCCCTGGCGACCAGCTCGAGCTGGCCGGCTTCCAGGACGGAGCTCCAGCTGGCGAACCTGCCGCCTGAGCAGCCTCCGCAGGCGACACCCGCCAGCGGCGCGATAGAGACGACCCCCAGGGCCTCATTCGAGTCAGCGGTATGCCCGCCGCAGGTAGAATGATAATAGCTGGAGAAAAACCCTCCGCGCCAGGACAGCGCCTGCCCCCGGGTCCTCACCACCGCCCGACGAACACTTCGAGTCTCGGCCTCGACCCCCTTGTAGACCTGGAAGCCGGTGGTCGCCGCGAAGACCCGGCTCCTGCCGGCCTCCCGGGCGCGTTCGAGGGCATAGAGAGCGAAGGTCCGGCTGGCAACGGCCTGGGCGGCCAGCGCCTCCCCATCGAAATAGGAGGGCATCTCGGCGCCGATGACTCCCAGCAGGTAGTACTGCAGGTCGAGAGCGTTGACAGCCCGGACCAGGCCGTCCTCGGCCCGAAGCTCGAGCGCGCCCCGGTAGGAGCGCGCCTGGGAGCCGTCGAGAATGACCGCCACGGTAAAATCAGCCCCCCGGCGATGGAAAAGAGCCGGCTCTGAATCCGAGACGAGCTGCTCAGCGGGAGGCGGGTCGGCCGAGACCCTGATCTCCTCCCCCGCAGCCGCGGCCGGCAGCGAATCGATCCTCACCGCGGCGGTGAAGACCCGCCCGCCAAGCTCGATCGCAGCTCCAGCGCAGCGCGCCGCCACCGTACCGCGCAACGTGCCGCGGAAGAGAACCCGCCCCCCGGGGAGAGAGCGGATCTCCACCTGCCCCGGTATCTTCACCAGGACCCTCTCGGCGGAGAGGGCTCGAACACGGACCTCGATCCCCGAGGGAACGAGCTCGACAGGGGGCTCCTCCTTCTTCCTGCAACCCCCGCTGGCGGACAGCAGGCAGAGGAGAGCGGTACCACATATTCTGCGCCGGTAGGACATGGAGGACGGTGAGGGCCGGTTAGAGAAAAGGAAACAGAGAATCAGACGAAGCTGGGCTGCCCCGTGTGGTCACCGTAGAGCTCCGCCGCCTTCCTGGTGGCGCAGCGCCCGCGCGAGGTACGGGTGCTCAGGCCCTCGCGGATCAGGTGGGGTTCGTAGACCTCATGGAGGGGTCGTTGCGCTTCTCCCACAGTGGCCGCGAGAGTCTTCAACCCCACCGCGTCTCCCCCGTTGTCGAACAGCGTTCTGAGTATCTTGCGATCAACGCGGTCAAGACCGTTCTCATCGATGCCGAGGCGTTCGAGACCCTCCATCACCGCCGCCGAATCAATCCTGATCGTCTCGCCGATTTTCCATTCCCCACGACTCTGCGCCACGTCACGAATCCTCCGCAGGAAACGATTGGCGAAGCGCGGTGTCCCCCTGCTGCGAGAAGCGAGAACATCACAGGCATCCAGTTCGATATCGCAGCCCAGCAGGCCCGCTGAGCGCTGGAGAATCCGCGCGAGCTCCTCCGGAGGATAGGTTTCGAGCTTCTCGACAATCTGGAAACGGCTGCGAAGAGGCGCCGTAAGCAGCCCCTCCCTGGTGGTCGCCCCTACCAGCGTAAAGGGTTTCAGATCGACCGGGATGCTCCTGGAGTCCGCGCCGCTGTCGATGATCAGATCGACGCGAAAGTCCTCCATGGCGGAGTAGAGGAACTCCTCGGTATGGGCGCTCATACGATGGACCTCGTCGATGAAGAGGAGATCTCCCCTCTGCAGCTGGGTCAGGGTCCCGACGATGTCCTTGCCGCGCTCCAGGGTCGGGCCGGACAATACGTAGGTATTCCCGGCGCCCATCTCGCCTCCAAGAAGCATGGCGATGGAGGTCTTGCCGAGGCCTGGCATACCGGACAGGAGGATATGATCGAGCACCCCGCCGCGATCCAAAGCAGCTTGGATGGCTATGCGGAGATTGTCCACCACCTGGTCCTGCCCGATGAAATCGTCGAAGCTCGTCGGGCGCAGGCTCTTCTCTTCGGCCTGCTCCTCGAGGCTTCGCTCCGGCATGTAGGTAGAGGGCTGCCCGTCCTCATCCGCGGGGGCTGCCGCCGTGGGCTCGGCGGTCTCAGCGGCCGACTCCGCCTGCAGCTCTTCGTCCTCTGGAGCTACCGGGTAATCCTTGCGGGACAAATCTCTTCACCTCCCCGTGATCGTCAGCGACTCAATCGTTCCTGTTCGCCAGGTGCCTGCCGACAAGGAAAAGCCCGGCCCCGATCATCAGGATACCGAGCTCTTCCATTTGCACAGGCCTCAGAAGAGCCATGGGAACTAAGACGAGTCCCATGAGCTGGAGAATTCTACCCAGCTCGAACATGCTGGAAATATAACCTGTCAGGGGCCCTGTTGAAAGCGTTAGAAGCTCTCAGTGGTAATTGTGCCGGAGATTTCAACACGCCGGGGACGCGTTCACTTCAGCATGGTGACCAGCTCATCGTGGCTGAGCACATCCTGGCCATAGAGCAGCGCGGTGGCCCCCCAATCGCGAGCCGGCTTGATATTATCCGGCCAGTCATCGAGGAAAAACACCTCGTCATGCTTGATCTTGACCTTGTCGCGCTTCTGGATCCTTCGGATGATCCTCGTGAGCATCTCATCCTTGGGCCGCCAGCCAATCTGCGGATATGCCAGGTTGTCGGACAACCCGAAAGCCGACAGGATCTCCATCGTCGGCTTGTGGTCATTACGGCTGGCTATGGAGATATAGACCTCCTGCTCCCTGAGAAAATTAAAGAGGTTATGAACTCCAGACTTGAGCTCGATCCAGAACCCCTCGTTTGTCTCCAGCCGATCAGGAGAGGTGAAGTTAAAAGGAGGCTTGACCAGCGAACAGAGTCCCTCGGAAACCGTCCAGAGAGTCTCGTCGAGGTCGAAAACAAACAGCTTGTAGTGCATCTATCGTCAGACCGTAGGTAGAGTTACGATAACAGAAATGGGGAAACAGAGGATTGTACAGACTATCCGGCAGGAAGCAAGCCTCTCATCAGAGCCTGTTTCGCTTTAATCGGGATAGCGCTCTCAATCTTCGCCGAAGATTTCGTCGAGGAGAAGATTGAAACCCTCGGGGAGCTCATCCGCATCGGACTGCGCCGGGGCTGGCTCAGCCGCCTCGCGCGGTTCGCCGCTGTATTCCCGAGCTCCGGTGGCGAGAACCTCCTCGAGGTCGACCGGGTGCTGACAGTGGATTCCCAGGTAGAGCTCCATCCCGGTGGCGGCGAAGCGCTGGAACCGGTTGTTGGCATTGTTGAGCGACTCGATTTCGTCGGCGCAATCGCGCAGGAGCTCGCGAACCTCGAGCAGCTCATCACGGTATTCCGGCTCTACGTAGAGGACCAGCTCGGCGATACGCATGGGCTTCTCCCTGCGGCATCCAAGCGCCAGGCTGAGCTCTCCGACGGCGGCGATCCGCTCACGGTCAACCATCATCAGGTTGCTCATGGCATCCTTTTCCGCCACCAGGCATTGCTCCCGCTCATTGAGATCATCGCGATCTTCGGCCTCCACCCTGCAGCGGAGCACCGCGGATAGTTTCCGGGAGTGATGCAATTCCTGGTCGAGGATGCTGGTCAAGTTTTCCAGCATCTGATGGATCTCGCTCTGCCCCGTAGCCTTGATGATGGTCTGTGTGCTCATGGTATTCTGCCGCCCCTGTTCTCCCCCGGGCTATCAGTATATTTCGGCAGGGAAGGCTCTCGATCCGAAGCGTTTTTGCCGGTTGATAATCCACGCAAAATGGGAAAAAAAGCTAAAGATGAACCCCCGGTTGCCCGCTACCAGTAAGCCGTTCAAAACCCTATAATTCCCCGCTGCGGAGCGTCCGCGAATAATGCGCCCGTAGCTCAATTGGATAGAGTAGTGGCCTTCGAAGCCAATGGTTCCAGGTTCGAGTCCTGGCGGGCGTGCCAGAAATCGAGGGCCCCTCCGGCACGAACTTTACCGGAGGGGTCTTATTTTTTCGCTACTTCAGGCTCTTGACAGGAACCCGCTTCAAGGTCTAATGGCTCGTCCTGTGCATCCGTATACGAGCCGGTACACGAGCAAATAAATCACTTCGCGCCCTTAGCTCAGTTGGCAGAGCAGCTGACTCTTAATCAGCGGGTCCGGGGTTCGAATCCCTGAGGGCGCACCAGTACAAAACCCCGCAGCCGAAAGGCTTGCGGGGTTTCTTCTTTTGGGGGCCTGGGGCGCTGCAGCGGAAGTATGTAACAAATATGTAATCTCTAAGTCACGTACGGCAGGGTACGAGGTCCACCGCAGTTGATGGATCGCCTATGCGGGGTAAAATCCGGCATGGAAAACGACATACCAAAATCTAAGAGAGTTGCGAACTTCATCCGCCCCCGCCCCGCTGGTCTAAGCAGAAGAAAGATCCATAGCACGGTCAAACGCGAGCTGGAGATGAA
>JAKUSY010000108.1:0-3181 GCA_022451445.1 Planctomycetota bacterium | reverse complement strand
CCGCCCCCGCCCATGGAGGGGTCCAGTAGTTCAGTTGGGGGGAGGTGGCGGAGCCTCGGGTGAAATCTGTTCCCCACCGCTCTCTTCGTAACCCTGCCCCCCCCCGCCTCCATCTCCACCATCACTTCCGCACCCGCCAGAGGTGCAGCTGCCCTCCCCCGAGATCCATGGTGCCCCATACCCGCCCTGGGAAATGAACTCCCTCCAGAAACAAAGCCCGGCAATGCCGAAACAGAGCAGGACAAAAAATGAAGTCGCTGCCACGCCCCTGTCCTGAAAATGGACGCCGTTTATTCCGAGGCAGAAGCCCGTGATCCCCGCCAGGGTGAGCACGATACCAAGAACGATGGTCCCGGTGCTTCTCTCTTTCTTAAGCGGCTCCCAGGCAACTTTCCCTTTCCAGTGCAGCTTTTTCGCATAGACCTGGAAGATCCTGACAATCTGATTGAAATCCGCCTCTTCGTTGGAAAAACAGGAGGGCTTGCCTTCACGATATTCTCAATATTTAAGATGGCAGGACTCGGTTGGTCGGCCCGTGGTGATTTCTTTCCCAAACACAGCAAAAAACTGGATGAAATCCTTACCGTTGTCGTGGACCAGGACCGCCCGGGGGGATTTTTACCCGAGATTGCAGGCAGCTCTGCAAGGGCTTTTTGGATGGCCGCATCATCCGGGTCGACCAGGCCATCGACATCGGCGCTTAAGAGCCGCAATTCCATGACAACTCATTCCTTAATGACCACAGCCGAAGAGCTGGAGGGTCCAGGATCCAACTTTTTCACCACCGGAGAAATGCTACAATCGGCGCCTGCCCTGCTGAATAGCCCACTCATTAAACAGGCAAATGGACAGAATATACAAATACACGGTGCCCATCGGTATAGATTTCGGCCCCGGAGCCATCGAAGGGCTTGGCAGGATCCTTGCCGAGCTCAAAGCGGCCCGCCCCCTGCTCGTCTGTGATCAGGGAATCCGGGAGTGCGGCTTACTCGACAAAGCGATTGCCGCTTCAGGTCCAATCATCGAAGATTGTCCTGTCTATGACGCTGTCGCATCCAATCCGCGCGAAGAAAATGTCCTAGATGCCCTGGATCGATACCAGGATGAGAAGTGCGATGGGATCGTAGCCATCGGCGGCGGTAGCGTCATCGATGCGGCAAAAGGGGTAGGACTCCTTGCCTCCAACCAGGGAGATCTCGATGAATTTGACGTTCTCAAGGGCGGCACAGCCAGGATTCGTAACGGCCCGCCACCGCTCATCGCGGTGCCGACAACCGCCGGAACAGGCAGCGAGGTGTCCAGGGGGGCCCTGATCATCACCACCCGGGATGGCATCACCCGAAAAATGATCGCTGCAAGCCCCCTTCTTGTTCCCCGACACGCCATCCTCGACCCGAACCTCACGTTGAGCCTTCCGGCCCTCCTGACGGCCGGCAGCGGCATGGACGCCCTCTGTCACGCAATAGAGGAATACCTCTCGCCAAGAATGCACCCAGTGGTCGACTCCATCGCCCTGGGCGCCCTCGAGCGCATCGCGCGGAATCTGCCCATTGTCATGAAAGACCCGGGCAATATCGATGGGCGCGGGGAAATGTTGATGGGCGCCATGATGGCCGGAATCGGCTTTGAGAAGGGCCTGGGGATAGGTCATTCCATGTCCCATGCCATCGGGGCGCTGCATAACATCCACCATGGAGTCATCAACGCCACCCTCCTCCCGGTTTCCTTCGAATTCAACCGCGAGCAGATTGCCGAGAATCTCGCCTCAACCATCGCCGGGAAAATCGGTCTCGATTCCGCCGTCGAGGGGAATGCTCTCGACAGCATCATCGCCTGGTCAAAGGGACTCAACAAGGAGTTCGCGATACCTTCGCGCCTGAGAGATCTTGGAGTCCCCGGCGAAGATCGTGAAGTCCTTGTTGAGCTCGCAATGGCCGATCACTGCCACAGAACCAATCCACGCCGGTGCGAAACAGCCGACATGGAGGAGTTCTGGGAACGCGCCTGGTAATCAGGCGGTCGCTCGGCGTCTTATCAGGATCAGGGCCGCCCCAATCCCGCCAAGAACCAGGAACAGCACTGAAGCTGTATTTGAACGGCCCCCACTCCCCGCGTCTGAGGGGGGATTGTTGGTTGCAAGTCTCGCTACAGCTGAAGCTTCCGAGATCGGAGAATCGGTAGCGCTCGGCGGAGACTCCACCCTGGCCACCTCAGCCTCGGCACTTACGATCGGTTCCTCAGCAGGCGCCTCCTCCGTCGGCGTCTCTTCAGCAGGCGGAGGAGTCGGCTCGGCTATACTCGCCTCCGCAACCTCTTCGCTGACGGGCTCATCCGCTGAAGCTGAAGACGTCACGGCCTCTACAGGCGGCGTCTCGGCTTCATCTGCCCCCTCTGCGGTTACGACAGCCCGCGCGCTATCAGCTGGCGGAGAATCTTCCCCAGTCAGCGATGTGATCGAATCCTGAGAGCCTGGATCCGCTTCGGGTTCGGAGCTCTCTTTCACGGTCGAGGCCGGAGGTCCGGCACCGACAATCGTGGTCAGACTGGCAAAAACCGCACCGCGAGTCTGTTGGAGAATAGCTGCTCCATCGGCGCCTTCACTGGCTGCCTGGATCGCCACTTCCGCCGGCGGAACTCCCACGCCCCCGCCATTTTCACTGATGACCTCGTCGGCAACATCAGTTTGAACGGCTGCTTCCGAGACGGCCACCTCAGGAACCTCAGGCTGGAGAGCCCTGCTCTTGCGGACGACTCTATTGCTGCAGCCAACGCTGCCCAGGAGAATCATCACCGCCGCCATGCAGAAAAACGACCTTGCCACGCAGTAAAACAACCCTGATTTCTCTAAACCCGTCCGTATCATCAGCTGCCTCCTCACTAATTCCAATATGGGATACCAGTCAATAACTCTCGCAAGTTCATAGGATTACGACTCCTCTTCCCTCTATATACTTTTTCCGAATGTGTTCTTAAAAATTGCCAGGGCGATGCACGCACCAAATATACACAGCATCCCCATCGGGAGCGGACGAGAATCCGGATTGCCGCCCCTCCGAGCCGTTACCTGGTAGCTGTATTCGACACCATTCTCAGCATCTTCGTCCAGGTAGGTCGTCTCACGAATGTCCTCTGCGAGAAGCTTACATTACGGATAGACAGCGTAGCTAATGGCTCACGGCCG
>JAKUSY010000107.1 GCA_022451445.1 Planctomycetota bacterium | reverse complement strand
CTCCAGGCCCTGGAGCCAGTCTTTCCATTGCTGTTCGCCGACCTTGTTCATCTCCATCTTGTCGAGCAAATGGCCCAAGTTTCCGGCAAGCTTCTTCACACCCTCGGATACCCGGACCTGGTCCTGGCGATGGCGTGAGAGCCGGGCGGCGGCATCCCGGTCCATCTTTCCGCCAAGGAGAAACTGCTCCTGCGAATCCTCCAGGTCCTTTCGCACCGATTCCTGCCGCCCCCGCAGCCTGTCCGTAACGTCGCGAAGCGCCATCACTTCACGCGCATACTGGTCCTCGAGATAATCGGGATCGACCACCTGCAGGAGATAGGCCTGGGACTCGCCGATATTACCCACAGGTCGGCCCTCGGAGGTCTTGTTTCCAGTCTCTCCAAAATCCTCGGCGAGAACAAAATACTCGAAGCGGGCTCCCGGGGAGGGCGGACCACCGTCGCCTGAGCCCAGGTCGGCGACCTTGAGAACATAGGGCTCCAGCGTCGGCTCGCTCTGCGCCGCCTGTGGCTCATCCGCCCCGGCGTCAAGCAAGGTGACCCGGCTCCTCTCCGGTTCCGACCCTCCGGCGGCGTAGTAATTTCCCGCCAGGTCGATCTTCTTCACGGAATAGTCATCCTTGACCCAGGCGAGGATGGGGATCTCCGCCCGGGGAGAGACATCTTCCGTCATCCTGGCGGGCTCGACGATGCGCACCATCGGCTTGCGATCAGGAATAGCCTGTATCCTGAAACGCTCAGGCTGGGTGCTCCGGAAGCCCTCAGGGTCTTCAAACTGGAAGTAGTAGCTGCCGCTTTCCTGCACAACGAATCTTCCCTCAAACTGTTTTCCGTCACGGACCTCCAGGCTGACCGCTGCCGGATCCGGCCACCCTGAAGCCCGGGCCGCGGCTCCCCGCTCCTCCTCAACCCCCTGTTTCAGAATGAAGAACACCTTGGCGACGACCACATTGGTGGCCAGGGTGAAGCGGACAGCCGTTCCTACAGGTACCTTCAGGTTTCCATGGCGCTGGGTGACCTCCTCCTCCGCCTTCCCCGTATAAGGAGGATTGCGGTAGACCACCCGGTTGCGGCCGCCCTCCTCCCATTCTTTCATGTCGATCCGGGGGCGCTGCATGACCTTGACCTCGACCGTCTCAGTACGGCCCTCTCCGCTGCCGTCAATGGCCCAGAAGCTCAGGGGCAGGTTCATGTTCCTGAAGACGTAGATAAAACGGTCGAAGCTTTCAGTTCGGACTCGCGCTCCTGCGTCCTCCAGCAGGCGATCGAGCTCGATGCTGCGGCCCGCCTGCAGTCCACGCGCGAGGAGCCCCCGGCCGTCCGCAAGGGCGGCGGTGCGCAGCGTTTCATCGATGCCCGCCTCCGCCAGGACCCTCTCGAGGCTTCCGGATCCCTCTCCGGCATCCTCCAGCCAGAGGTCATGTGACTGCTGGGGACTCGGCTCCATGGGTTTCCTGCCGCCGACCCCATCCGCGAGCTTCCAGTTCATCTCGATGGTCCTGGGCGCTCCGCGAACCACTCGCACAGCGACAAGAAGATCATCCCCCATGGCGACAACCTCCGGGGTCCCTGGTTCGATCTCCAACTGGATCGTCCTGGGCCATTCGACCGCGCCATCCAGGAGCAGATTTCTCTTGAACCAGATCGCGGCGAGATCGGGCTGCCAGTCGGCCCCGCCAACGACCAGGGCCGCCGCCATGAAGAACAGGAACAGGTTTCGCATCAGCCGGCGGTGATTCAGAACACCGCTCGACAAGAGAGTCTCCGCTCCATCTTCGACCTTCCTGACCACGGAATCCAGCATCTCGCGGGAGATGTACCGGCCACCCGGGCTCTCCTCTCCAGAGAGCTCAACGACGGTGAGCAGGGACTGGTTCAGCTCCGGGTTGGCCTCCTCGACTAGCATCGCCAATTCTGAATCGCCGAGCTTTCGCGACAGCGGCGCGAGGATTCGCCTGGCAAAGAGAACGATCGACCCCGCCAAGGCCGCGAGCACGAAGAGCTGCCTTACCGCGAGCGGCAACCTCAGAAAATAATCGAGCCCGAAGGAGGCCAGCAGGCCGATGGCGAAGATAAAGCCAATCCATACCACGCCGCTGAAGAGCGACGTCCTGCGGATTCTCTGGCGCAGCTGGCCGAGGACAGCCAGGCTCTTCTGCGGCGTCGTGCCGCCAGGGTGGGACTTCGAACCTTGCAAAGGATCAGTTTTCCGTGATGGGCAGGTACTGGTTGGGATACTGCAGGATGATGGAGGCCATAGCCGTCGCGTAATTGGCTCCCACCAGGTCTGTCCACCTGCCATCGGACTCCTGCAGAAGAAGCAGATCCTGCCGGATCGAATCGTACCAACGCTTCCAATAGGTGCCGCCCTTCTGAAAGGCGGCCTGAACGGCGTAGTACTGGAAGTAGTAATAATCGAAGGTATACCTTGCCTCGCCTCTCATCGGACGCTCGCGGAGAATATAACGCAGCCCCTCGTTGATCTGAAAAGCGTCGTACTCTCCCGCTGAGTAGAGGGTGGTGACCCCGGCCGCAGTCAGGGCGGGCGTCCAGCGGCTGTGCACTCCCCTGAACACGAGCCCCAGCTGGTAGGTGAAGGCGCCAACCCCGGGAACAAAGATCTTATTGACATAGTTCACGGCCCCCTGGATGGTGCCCAGGGGAACCTCCACACCGGCATTGCGGGCAGCCCGAAGAGCCATCACCTGGCAGACCGTGATCGACATGTCCGAATCCTGAGCTCCGGGGCGGTAGCGCCAGCCTCCCTCGGCGTTCTGGGCGTTGACGATCAGCCGGATAGCGTTCTTGAGGGACCGCCTCACCTTCTCGGCATCACGGTAGGAGCCCGTCCCATAGACCTCGGCCAGGAACAGGGTGGCGAAGGCGTGGCTGTACATGCGGGAACCGTTGGCGCTGATGAATCCATTGGCCGCCGACACGCGGCTCATCACGTACTCGAGGGCCTTCTCCAGGACATCGCAGTAGCTGATCTTCCTGCCGTTCTTCATGACAAAGCCGGCAGAGCCCTGGCCGGGAAGAACACCGTGGGCAAGAAAGGCGATACCCGCGAGTCCAGTCACCCCGACATGAGGAGCCACCGTACCACGATAGGTCATGTGCACCTTCCGGCCGACCCTGTCCGTCCAGGATCCATCCGGGTTCTGATGCATGGCCAGATAGCTGAGGCCTTTTTCCACCGCCCGGGCGGTGGAGGCGGGGATCGTGAGAGTCGGAGTCCCGGGCCGGGCGCCTTTAGCCTCCGGTTTCGCCCCCTGGGCCACGAGATACTTCCCCCCAGACCCCATCCAGCAGGCGATGAGAACCAGCGCCACCCGTAGAAAAGGCGAATCGACGAGCTTGTTTCCGGCTTCTTTCAACACTCTTGCGCGATCCATCGAGGATATCTGAACTGCTCCGCAGCCCGTCTGCGGCTTCCTCGGGAATTCTACCGCTTAAGATACGTAAAATCAGGCGAATAAAGGCTTTTCAACCATGGAGACGCCCTTTTGGGCTCAAAAAGTCGGCCCGCTGAAGGCTGTCAGGGACCTCTGGGAAGAAATGATGATCTGCCCCGCCCCGATATAGATGCCTCCAGACATGTCGCCCAGAGAAAGACCGCTCCTCACGGCCGCCTCTTTCGGCAGCAGAATGTTGCGTTTGCGAAGCTCGAAGTCGACTGCCTGCAGCTGCCCGCTGCCGGCATAGATCACCCCGCTGGAGGTAAGAAGGCCGCGGGCCGCTATGGAACCCGTGCTCCATACCAGTGGGGAACCGATACGGGAGAGGCCGGGCAGGCGTGACAACCTGTCAATATTATTGTCGGCGGCGGCGGTCACCCCGGAACCCAGCAGGGCTTCGAGCCGCTTGCGGGTCGTGGCATTGCTCAACGGCCTCGGCGCCCGCGGCCTGGCCGTCACATCTCCAGCCGCGTCGAGAGAAGAAATGTCGAGAGCGAAGACCCCATCCGGCCCGGAGAAATACAGCCTGCCCTGGTGGGCTCCAAGCAGGTCGCGAAGATCGCCTGCTGAATTGTCATAGACCCAGCGAATCTCCCCCGCCCTCCCCCTGCCGGCCGGTCCCCTGCCGGTATCGATAGCCAGCAGGTACTGCGAATCGCGGGGCGCGACGATGAGAATGTTGCCCAACAGCAGGGGAGCATTCAGGCCCCAGTACAAATGCCGCATCCGGGGTATTCTCCCCACGGTCGCAGGAGGCGTGATGTAATCGTAGGCCGTCACCCAGAGCACCCGGCCGCTGCGGCTCTCGATGGCGGCCACCGCTCCGAGGTTAGAGAGATAGTAGAGAACGCCTGCCTCCTCCAGCAGGAAAGAAGCGAAGGGTTCGCGCCCAAGCTCCCCGAACATCGTCTGCTCCATCTGGGCGGAGGAGATGGGAACTTCCCAGGCCGTCTTGCCGGTGCGCAGGTCCAGCGCCCTCACCAGGCTGTTGATATACCCATCCTGCTTCCAGCCGCCGGCGAAAACGAGTCCATCTCGAACCACGACCGGAGACGAATAGCTGATCTCCGCGGGAATCTCGTTCGGACCGTAGATATCTTTCTGGACGGAGGCCCTGAGATCCTCGGTGCGCCAGAGCAGGTCACCGCTGCCACGGTCAAAGGCAGCCAGGGAGCGGGTCGGTATGCTGACCGTTATGTCGTAGCCCATGTAATGGCGGCGGCGGGAAAAACCGGCAATATAGTGCGAGAGCAGGATCTCCCCGGGGAGCTCGTCAAGACCCCGGAAACGATCCACTCCCCCCTCCCTGCTCCTGTCCCACAGGGTCACGGTGTAGATGGAAGAATCGCTCTGCTCACGGTAGCGCCCGCGCAGGCTCGCCGGGGTCGGCTTCTCTATCTGCCGCAGCAGCTTGCCGACACCGGGCCGCCCATCGATCTCGTAGATGCTGTAGACACCCGAAACGAAGACGGAATTCCTCCGCACCAGGGGCACAAAGGGGTAGTCGATCCCCTGCGGCTGGCTCATCGGCCCGCGGAAGAAGCTGTTGTTCAGCAACGGGTCCATATCCTCAGCAACGGCGACTGTCGACGCCCAGTCGAGGCTTTTCCAGGATGCTTCCATGGGGCCGCCGGGCTGGTCAGGAAGCCCTCCCGCGCCGAACCTGGGCGAAGCGGAGCCGCCTGGAATCTCCCCACCCCAGTAGCTCGCCGGCACCCTGCCGGCGTCTGCCGGCAACCCCGCCTGCAGCTCGAGTCCATCGAGCTTCTCCAGGAGCGCCCGGTAGCGCTGGAGCGTCCGCTCACCGGCGGATTCGGCCAGCTGTCCGCAGCGCTCCTTTTCATGCTCGAAAAGAGTGTCCGCGCCGGCGAGTTTCAGACAAGTGAGGGCCTTCTCGATCAGCCGCAGCAGCACATCGGGGCTCCCCTCGCCCTCGATACGGTCACCGAGTACGGCCCGGTAGCTGACCCAGGCGGAATCGAAGCGGCTGGCCTCAAAGGCCAGGTCGGCCTCCAGCTCACGGGCGAAAAACCCCGGCTCGGTGAGAGAATAGAGCCTGCTGACCTGCCGGATGATCCCGGGATCTCCATTCTCTTCGTACTGGCGAAGAAGTCTGCCGGCCGCCTCGCCGAAGAGCTTCCTGTATTCAGCGCGTCCCTGCGCGGGGAGCATCCTGAGGACCATCTCAGCCGCGCTCGACACGTTGAGATAACGCCCCCACTCTTTCTCACTCCTGGTGGAAGAAAATTTCGACGGCCTGGCGAACTGGCCGGGCCGCGCGGGAGCGGGCCGCGCCGCGGGAGCCAGCGCGGGTCTGCGGGAATCGGAGGAGAAGCGGAGCTTGAGCTGGCTGAGATCCGCGGCCCCAACGGGCATCCTCACCATTCCTCCCTCATCAGAGCTGAGCAGCCGCTGGAGCACCTGGGCGCCCCTGGCGTAATTCCCGGCCTCTACCGCGTTCAGCGCCTCAAGCAGGCGGGATGTCCACTCGCCCCCGGAACCGGCGACGAGAACCTGCTCGCGAGCCGACAGGATACCAGCCGCGCATAGCAGCAGCAGGAAACCGGCAACAGCCCTGGATACCCTGTTCTTCAGATCTTCTGCAGCTGTCATTTCTTTTCGTCCACTGGTTTGCTCAACCCGCCCTGCTTATCTTATCTTCAGCCTGCACGCTTCGCCCATTTTTCTTTAGCCACATCCGTCCCTCAGACCAGCCGCACGGTCTTTCTCAGGATCCACTCGATGGCGAGAATCGAGGTGATGAGCACAATGACCCACCACTCGTCCCAGAGATTGTCATCCTCTACAAGGCCCTCATCGGTCTGGCTCAGGCCCTGGATCTTTCCCACAGCGCTCATGATCTCGTTGAAATCAAAGTAGGCGCCACCGGACCATTTCGCTATCTGCCGGCCCAGTGTACGGTTGAGACGGGTGTCACGAGCCTCCAGGGCCGGCACCTCGACGGTATAGGAGGTAAAGGAGAACCTCTCGCTGGGAGTCCCAAGCCACAGATCGTGCCGTCCCCTCGCTCCAGCTGAGATGGTCCCCCTGTAGACCCCCTGTCCCTGGAGATGCAGGGACAGGTCTATCTGCTGCGGATCATCATCCCCTCCACCCTGTTCCTGGTGGTAGATGGAGATGGTCTCATCCTCCGATGGGTTCATATTGGCATCATAGACCTGGCACTCGACCCGGACGCTCTCCCCGATGCTGTAGACCTCCTTGTCCACGGTGATGCTGTAGCGTGGGGTTTTTCCCAGCAACCGCCCGGCCGCGACAAAACGGCAGAGCTGCCCCCAGAACCGGTAGAAGTAGAGATTGTCTACTCCCGCCCGCCAGCGCCAGGTGTTGTCCACTGCGCTGAAAAAGGTCCTTCCCTTGCCGTAATTCATGAACGCGAAAACAACCAGCGGCTTTGGCGGGTTGCTCAGCGGCTGGATCAGCTGGGGGTGGCGCGCCAGCACCACTGCGTTCCCCTTCGCCCTGCCGGCCCTGGCAAACCAGAAGAAGCCGGGCAGGTGTTCGTAGAAACGGCCATCTTCGTTCTCCCACAGCTGGAGGTTACGCTCCGGATCGTTGTCGAGCCTCATCACCGGGTGCTCCCGCCCCACAGCGCTCAGCTTCACATTGAAGGACTCGGTAACCGGCGCGTCCCGGCCTTCGAGACCGCCCGTCTCACTTACCTGCACAGGCAGGATGGTGTAAAGATCAGCGGCCTGCGCGTACCGTGAAGGATTTGAATGCGGACCACTGAGGAAGATGACCCCTCCGCCCGAGGCGACGAATTCCTTGAGCAATTCCTGGCGTTCGGCCCCGAGGTGACGTTCGGGATCTACATCCCCGAGAATGATCACGTGGTACTTGAACAGCTCATCACGCTGAGAAGGAAAGGCTCTCAGCGGCGGCACCCCGGTCGATGAGTCCTGGGTGAATTCGGGATCCGCCGAGAACAGGAAGACCTGCGTCTCCATGGTCTTGTCCCGGATCAGGGCGTTCTTGAGATAGCGATACTCCCACCGCGGCAGGTACTCGGCGTAGAGCACCTTGATCTTCTGGTCGAGTACGGTGAGGTTGCGCGACATCGAGTTGTTGTCGTAGAAGACCTCGCCGCCCTGCTCCTCCACCTCCACGGTGGCTGTGATCTTGCCGGGCTTTCTCGGCTGGTAGCGGAACCGGAGTCCCTGGCGCTTCCCGCCGCCTTCGAGAACAACGTACTTGGTGCTCTCGACAACGGAATCGATCTTCAGATCCACCCTGACACGATCTCCCTCGAAGCCATCGGCCACCAGCGAGACGTCGAAGGGAACATCGTCATCCACCAGCACGACATCGTTGACGTCCACGTTGATGAGCCTGATATCCTTTGGTTCATCCGGGTTCCCCACACCGACCGTGAATACCGGGATCTTGCGCTCACCAAGTCCCCGGGCGAACTCGCTCACCGAGATCGTGTCGGCGTTCTGCTGAAAGTCGCTCAACAGGATCACTCCTGACACCTTCTCCCGCCGCTTACCGAAACCGAGCCCGAGAACGCCGGAAACCGAGTCCCTGAGCCCCTCGGCAACCCGGGTCTCCTGGACCCTCGGATCGTCGCGAACCTTCGAATACGGCGGCAGCAGCTCATCATCGCTCTCCCCATCGTCCCCGGGCGTGCCAGCCTCGGCGGAAGAGTCCTTGTCCTCCTGGAGCTTCGAAAATACCCCGAGGCCATTGACGGAACCGCCGAAGGTATAGACCGCGAGCTTTCCCTTCTTTCTCAGCTTCTTGATAAAACCGAGCTCTTCATCCCGCACCAGCCTGCGCACAAGGTCGTAGCGCGTCGTTCCCTCGACGATATCGGCCTGGGTCCTGAAAAGCCCGGCCAGGGACTTCGGTATTTCGCGCTCGGAGTACTTGTCCTTGATATCCTGGCTGAGCGAATCGTCCACCAGCAGCACCAGCGTGCTGTCTCTGCGCTCGTAGGTCGTCTTCTGCCTCACCGGCCGGGCCAGCATCAACAATGCCAGCGCCACCACCAGCAGCCTCAGCGCGCCGAGAGCCCACCTCCAACGGGGATTGCCGACCGGCTTCTCCCGCTTGTAGA
>JAKUSY010000106.1:3580-8585 GCA_022451445.1 Planctomycetota bacterium | reverse complement strand
CATGTGTGGACCTCCAGCCCATTTCATTCAAACCAGGATTGAGTTTTTCAGCGTATCGAGCCAGTGCTCGTTCGGGATTGATAATTACGACCCTTAGTTAAGGTAATTGTCCGATCTGGCGGAAGGCAATGCAATTTCGAATTACTCCGGGTCCGGGTCGTTTTAGAGCAATCGCGCTCCGTTGCCGATCCTCGTCTGGAGAGTACGCAGCGGGGCCGCGAAGCGGTGGTTCCACTCTGTGGAGAGCCGCTCCTGGAATTCTCCGGCGGAGTCCTCCTCGCCCAGGTTGACGGTGGCGCCGCCGAAGCCGCCGCCGGAGAGCTTGCCTCCGATGAAGCCCGGCAGTCCGGAGGCGGTCTCGACCAGGAAGTCGAGCTCATCGCAGGAATTCCCGAAGAGCTCCCTGCTGGAGGAGTGGGATTCGAGCATCAGCTCCCCGAGCCGTACGATGTCTTTCCTGCGCAGGGCCTCGACGCCGCTCAGCACACGGCTGTTCTCCCGGATCACGTGCTCGGCGCGTTTGCGGTCTTCCTCCTCGACCTCGTCGCGGCACTCGAGGAACTCCTCGAGACCGACATCTCGAAGACTCGGCACGGGTCTGTCGAGAAGCTCGCCGAGTCGTTGCGTCGCGCTGGCGCAATGGGCGCGTAGCCTGGCGTATTGTCCGTCGATGAGCGCGTGCTTGACCCGGGAGTCGGCGATGACGATCGCGAGCCCGGCGCCGGGCAGGGAAAGACGGTCGTATTCCAGCGTCCCGCAGTCGAGGAAGAGAAAATGGTCGCGTTTGCCGAAGAGAGAAGAAAATTGATCGAGGATTCCACAGGGCACGCCCACGAAATCATTTTCCGCCCTCCGGCACAACCGGGCCTCTTCCATGGGGTCGCCCGGCCGTCCTCCAAGCATGCCGTAGGCCGCCTCGGCCGTCGCCAGCTCGAGCGCTGCGGATGATGAGACTCCCGCTCCCGTGGGCAGGGAGCTTTCTATGGCGAGATTGATCGAGGGCAGCCGGATGCCGCTTCTCTCTAGCTCACGAAGCACGCCCAGCGGATAGTTGATCCACGAGCCGGCCAGCGGTGCCGGCTCCTCGAGGCCGGCATCGATCCGTTCGTTGAACGTCGAGCTCCAGGCCCCGAGACGGCGGGGGCTGGTTTCTTCCTGTCCGGCCGCGATCACCACCGAGAGCTCGAGGGCGACGGAGAGGATGTAGCCATTGTTGTAGTCGGTGTGGTTGCCGAGGATCTCGAGACGTCCCGGAGCCCGGGAGAGCGCCTGGGGGGCGGCCTCGAACTGCTCCTCGTAGTTCTCCCTCGCGCGCAGGGCGAGCTGTTCACAGCTGGGGGAAATTTCAGGGGGCATATCGAAATCCGGTCCTGGGCCATGAACGCCGGGAGAGCAGCCAGCGCCCGAGTTCGCGCGGTTCTCCTGGCCCTGATTGTGCTTGGGGCGCGGGTGAGGGTCAACGTCGATGCGGAAGCTTGTCAGGACCGGGGCGGCATGGCACTATCGGCCGCATGACGGCTCCAGGCATATCTCCGGATTCACCAGGCGGCCGCCCCCATGCGGAGGTCGTGGCCGGGGCGCTCGTTCGGGATGGCGCCTGCCTGCTCTGCCAGAGGCCCGGGGGCAGCAATATGGCCGGACATTGGGAGTTTCCAGGCGGTAAGGTCAAGGAGGGGGAGACCCTCGAGGAGGCGCTGCGGAGGGAGCTGGAGGAGGAGCTTGGAATCGAGGTTTCCGTCGGGGAGCGGCTCTCGACGCTGGAGTACAGCTATCCCCACCTGGACATAACACTCCATCTCTTTCGCTGTGGAGAGTTTGAGGGGGAGCCGCGCGAGCTCTACCACACCGCTATCACCTGGCTCGCTCCCGCGGAGATCGACCGTGCCTCGCTGGTGCCGTCCAATCTGCCTTTTCTGGACATTCTTCCGCGCTCTGGAGAAGATATTCCGAGCGAGCGGCCCTGAGAGCGGGGTTCGTGTTTCCGGCGATCTGCGCGTCGCCGCAATCGTTTCCGGTACTCTTGATGGAGCCGAGGATGATCAGCAGCTTTGATCCTGATACCTGCCGACGGCAGTTTCCCGCCCTGGGCCGGGAGGTCGACGGCCGCCCCGCGGTTTTCTTCGACGGCCCGGCGGGCAGCCAGGTGCCCCGGAGGGTGATCGATGCCATCGGGGACTATCTTGCGGGCTCCAACGCCAACCACGGAGGCAGCTTCCTCACCAGCCGCGAGAGCGACGCGATGCTCGCGGAGGCCCATCGCGCGGCCGCCGATTTCATGGGCTCCGCCGATGCGGAGCTCGTGGCCTTCGGGGCCAATATGACGACCCTCACCTTCGCCTTGAGCCGAGCCCTGGCGAAAACCTGGAGGGCCGGGGACGAGGTGATCGTGAGCCGCTCGGCCCACGATGCGAACTTCACCCCCTGGGTGCTCGCGGCCGCCGACGCGGGAGCGACGGTGAGGTACGTTGATATTCGGGCCGGGGACTGCTCCCTGGATCTCGAAGAGCTTGCCGCCATGCTCTGTGAACGAACCCGCCTGGTCGCGGTCGCCTGTGCTTCGAACTTCAGCGGGACCATCCATCCCGTGGAGAAGATCGCGGCGCTGGCCCACGAGGTGGGAGCGCAGGTATTTCTCGATGCGGTGCATTACGCGCCGCATGCTCCCCTGGCGGTCGAGCAGTGGGATTGCGATTTCCTGGTCTGCTCGGCGTATAAGTTTTTCGGGCCCCACGTGGGACTGCTCTGGGGAAAGCGGCGGTGGATGGAGGAATTGCCGGCCTATAAGGTGCGGCCGGCTGAAGACGCCGCTCCCGACCGCTGGATGACCGGGACCCAGAATCATGAGGGTATCGCCGGGGTGCTTGCCGCGATCGATTACCTTGCGGATCTCTCACGCGATGAGGCAGGGCCCGGGGATCGCAGGGAGGCGCTGCTGCGTACCTGGGAACTCATCGGTAAATACGAGCGGGTTCTCCTGCGTCGGCTGCTCGATGGGCTGGCCGGGATCAGGGGACTGAAGGTCTGGGGCATCACCGATCCGGCGAGAGATCACGAGAGGGTTCCGACGGTCTCTTTCACGATAGAGGGGCATCCGAGCGGGGAGATCGACCGTTATCTCGCGGCCTGCGGGATCTTTTCCTGGAGCGGTAACTTCTACGCCCTGCCGCTCTCGGAGGCTCTCGAGCTCGAACCAGGCGGCGCCTTGAGGGTGGGGCTCCTGCACTACAATACGGCCGCCGAGGTAGACCGGCTTGTCGAGGCCCTCGAGGAGCTCGTTGGGGGTTGAGCGGGAAGCTCAGGCGCTCGTCCCGGGGGACTCTTCGGCTCGCCCCGGCAGCAGGGCGCTCATGTAAATCCGCTCCATGGTGCTCAGGCGCATCGCGGCCTTGATGGGGGAGCCCGGGGTATAGTTGATCAGGCGCAGGAGGAAGGAGCCGTCCGGGTCGAGATCGATGATGTTGATACAGCCGGCGTCCTGCTCGAGCCTGCCGAAGGTGTCGAGCCCGCCGCCGAGGGTTCGCGAAAGGATCATGCGGTTGGTCCCGCCGTGGGCCACGATGAGCAGCTCGCTCCAGTCGTCGCGGGCGGTGAGCCCTTCGAAGGCCGGGAGCACCCGGTCCTCGAGTGAGCCGAAGGTCTCGCCACCGAGGAACCTGGTCTCACGCCCGAGGGATTTTCGCAGGGAGTTGGCGAAGGCCAGGTCGGCGCCTTCCCCGGTGCTTTTGAAGGCGTCGCCGGGCACGATCTCGCGCAGGTCGTCGATGTGTTCCGTCTCGCAGCCGGTGTCCATCTGTTCCAGCGCGAGCTCGGCGGTCTGCAGGGCCCGCGGCAGGCCGCTGGTGACGACCAGGTCGACAGCCGCCTCGCCGAGGGCCTTGCCCGCGCTGATGGCCTGGTCTCTGCCCTCTTTGTTCAGCGGAACCTCGCCGGGCTGGTAGGGGTTTCCAGAGGGGTCGAAGTAGCTGACCTCTCCATGGCGAAGCAGGTAGATTCGCCGGCGCGCGTTGATCACTTTTTCAAGCTCGGTTAGCATATCGCCAGGTATGGTAATTCTGCCGGGGTCGCTGTTCAAGATGATCAGGCCGGTGGTGAGCCGGGATATGGAGCATGAACGACCGATTACTCGAGCAGATACTGGAAATCGCGGCGGCGGCCGGGCGCACCGCGATGGAGCATTACGGCGGTGATGGTCCTGTCGAATACAAAGAAGACGATTCGCCGCTGACGCTCGCCGACAAGGCGGCCCACTTCGTGATCGTCAACTCTCTGCAGGTGCTCGACCCCTGGCTGCCGGTGCTGTCGGAGGAGTCCGCCGAGGAGGAGATAGCTGATCGAAAGACCTGGAGCGATTTCTGGGTTGTAGATCCTCTCGATGGAAGCAAGGAGTTCATCAAGGAGACCGGGCAGTTTACGGTGAACATAGCCCGGGTTCAGGGAGATGAACCGGTGCTGGGAGTCGTTTACGTTCCGGTGACGGGGGAATTCTATTACGCGACCCGGGAGGGAGGGGCGTTCGCCGTTCGCGCGGACGGTTCAACCGAAGAGATCATGGTTCAGCCCGCCGTTCCAGCCGGCCTGAGAATTGTGGCGAGTAAGGATCATGCGGGACCGCGGGTGGAGGCGTTTCTCGATCGTCTCGAGGGGGCCGAATGCGTGAGCATGGGCAGCTCGCTGAAGTTCTGCCTTGTGGCGGAGGGAAAGGCGGACTTTTATCCGCGCCTGGTGCCGACGATGGAATGGGATACTGCCGCGGCTCAATGCGTCCTCGAGGCGGCCGGCGGGTACCTGGTCGATCTCGCCGGGCGCAGGTTGAGCTACAATAAGGATGACCTGCGCAATCCTTCCCTCCTGGCGTATGGAGATGATTCCATGGACTGGGGCACCCTGCTGGAAGAGGACTGAGAGACGGCGTACGGCAGGGAAGGCGCCCGCGGCCCGTCGGTTATTCGGAAGGATCCGTTGGCCGGTGGTGGTTTACCCGGTATTGGTCTGCAATTGCAGTTTT
>JAKUSY010000106.1:0-3570 GCA_022451445.1 Planctomycetota bacterium | reverse complement strand
AATTCGTCTTTTTCGTTCCGGGAGGTTTCCTGTAGGGGCCGCGTGTGGCCAGGGCTTTTTCCAGAGCCGTCGTCACCTTCTCACCCATGGGGTTTTCCCTGGGAGAGAATTTCGCCAGGACCTTTCCCCTGTGATCGACCAGGTATTTCTGGAAATTCCATTTTACGTCTCCACCGGTCTTGGAGTTCTTCTTGTCGGTGAGGAACCTGTAGAGCGGATGCATGTCAGCGCCCTTGACGGAGATCTTCGCGAAGAGGGGGAAGGTCGCTTTCTTCTCTTTCCTGCAGAAGGATTTGATCTCCAGGTTGGTGCCGGGTTCCTGTCCGTTGAAATTATTGGCCGGGAATGCCAGGACCTGGAAACCCTTGGTCGTGTACTTTTTCTGGAGTGACTCGAGACTCGAGTACTGTGGTCCGGTGAGTCCTCACCTGCTCGCTACGTTGACGACCAGGAGCACCTGGTTCCTGAACTTGCCCAGCGCGACGGCCTTGCCGTCGATGTCCTTTACCTTGAGCTGGAAAAGGGAATGAGGCGCCTTGGCGTTCTTCCCGGCATCATCGGCTACGCCTTTCGCCGTGAATCCGCCGGCCAGCAGCGCGAGGCCGAGGGCGAGAAATTTTCTGCGCATGTCTGCTCCTTGCGTAAGGGGTTGGTTTTTCGCGGCTGGAGCGCCGCGACGAACCCCCAGCATAGCAGCAACGGGAGTTTAAGAAAAGAATCGCTGCCGGGCTGGTGGCGCGTGATGACAAGATCTTACATGGAGCAGGACCAGTCCTCGAGGCGCAGGCGTTCCTCCAGGCTGAGCTCGCAGCCATATCCGAAGCCTTCGCCCTGGAGGGAGGCTACGTTGAGGCAACCATTTCGGATGAGCAGGCGGGCTGAGTTTTCAAAAGGCTCGTAGAGATCGGGGTGAGCTTCGAGGGCGGCCTTCGCTTCAGCCCGGGGCAGGTGCTCGAGCCCCCGGAAGTAGTGGTGGCCATTGCGCTCGACGTGGAGGATTCCCAGCGCCGCTACCGCGGTGAGATCCTGCTGCAGCGGGATCACGGGAAGGTTGGCGAGGTCCTCGGCGCTCTGGAAAAAGAGCTCCTCTCCCGCCTCGCGGTTGAGCTCACAGATGAGGCGCCGGTTGTGCAGGCTCTTGAAGATGCCCTTGCAGTTTTTATGCGAGGTTCCGCGGTAGCCCAGGGCCGTGGCCCTCTCGAAGCTGTCGAGGTTGTCATCGGACTCATCGATGATGATGGGCCTGGTGCCGGCGAGCTCGCGCAGGCCCTCTTCGATTTCCGCAGACAGCGCGGTCTCCCGGCTGAGAGGCTGCTCGATGAAGAGGATTCGTTCACAGAAGCGCTGTGTGGAGGGGTCCTGCTCGAGTTTTTTCAACAGCCCGGTCAGCTGGCGTGGGTCCCTGTACTGTTCGTTTCCATCGAGGGTGATGGAGTAGCCGTCCGCGCAGCGTTCCTCGAACAGCCTGGTGAGCTCTTCGATGCGCTGGAGATCGCCTTCATCTTCGCCGCAGACCTTGACCTTGAAGTAGCGAAGGCCGTATTCGTCTATGCATTCCTCCAGCGATTGCGGCAAGCCGTCAAGCAGGCGGTCATCTCCGGAGATGTCGCCGGTGCGGATCGGGTCTCCCAAGCCTACGGTGTGACGGCAGTAGAGGCGCTCGAGCGGCTGGTCCGGGAGTATGGAGGCGGTCTCGAGGCCTGTGAGGTCATTCTTCAGGAGGTCGAAGAAGGACAGGCCGTGGAGCCTGGCGAGGGCATCGAGCATCGCCCGCTCGAAGAAGGAGCTGCCGAAGGCCGAGGTCAGCGCGTTGAGTCCGGCCGCGGCGCAATCTTCGTAGACCCGCGGAAGGGCCGCCTGCCAGTGTTCGGCGGCGGTGGCCGTCCGGGCTCCACAGTCGAGGTAGACGTCCCGGGCCAGGGTCATCGCGCTGACCTGGTCCTCGACGTTCTGCCGCAGGCTTTTTTCCGGATCCTTGTCGAACCAGCGCGGTGGCAGGCCGTCGGCGGCGACTCCCCGCGCGAGCTTTCCATTGGAGTCCTCGATCGTCAGACGCAGGTGGAGGGCCGGGGCCTCCGTCATGCAGGCGATACCGTAGCGAAAAGGCATCCGGGTGGAGATGTCGTGAATGAAGGCCTCCACCTCCACCAGCCTGATAAGGGGCGCCTCGTTTCGCATGGATGAAGCATAACGGATTCTATACCGGCCCGGTACCGCTTCCCGGCGAAGGTTTAACCGGTTTAGCGTCTTGCGGGATGAGCCGTGGTTCAAGACAATGCCGCTGGAGCGACGGCGGCGGGAGCGGCCGGTATGACTCGCGGGTTTCCGTGGGGCCCATCGTTTCTTTTCCTGAATTTTCAGCGAGGTATCCGGGTTTGCAGCGACATCTGCGGGCAATTTTCTACGTCTCTCTGCTCAGGGTTCTTGCCGAGCTGGCGCTTGGTACGTGGATAACGCTTGTCGCCCTGGTCTGGGACAGTGAAAACGGCCCGAGGTTCCTGACCTATCATTACACTGCGCGGCCCGAGAGCGGTGACCGGGAGGCCTTCTTCATCCTTGGAGGTGGGCTGATCCTGCTGGGGGCGATTCGCCTGGCCCAGGCGCTCGGGTCTGCGCGCCTGCTCGACTGGGCGCGCAGGCTGGGCCTGGGCCTGGGCTGGCTTGATTTCCTCACCCCCCTGACCCTGCCCCTGGGTCTCTGGGCGCTGCTGGTGTATCGTCATCCGGATACGCGACAGCTCTTTCGGGGAGGTCTCTCTGAAGGCTCTTCCTCTCCACCTGGAGAGGATTCGGCCGGGGATGATGAAAGCGCCGGCTGATTCGCTGAAACGACGGACGAGCAAGTGCCATGACTTACTGTCCTGAATGTGGCGAGAAAGGTCGGAAGAACGCGACCTTCTGTGATTTCTGCGGGGCGGAGCTGCCAGAGTGGCTGCCCGAACCCAGGCGGATGATTCTTTCTTCCGAGCCGCGGCGCCTGCCGGGCTCTACGGAGGTGGTGCCGGCGTCGAAGGCTACCGTCAGTATTCCCAGGGCCCTGCTCTTTTTTTTATTCCTCGTTGTGGGAGGTGTGTTGGCGGGAAAACATATCGCCCATGACGTGGAAGTCATTTTCTTTCTCCCCCTCGTATTTTACCTCCTTCATCTCCAACGCAGGCAGATGGCGACTCTCAACTCCTGGCTGGGGGAACGGAAGCTGTCGTTCGCAGGCTGGGTAATCTGGAGCCTGTTTACCGCCGGTCTCTACGCTCTTTTCATCGAGTGGCGGATGGCGAAGATCATCAACAGGATCCAGCGCGAGAACGGCCTGCCGGGCACCCCGGGGCTGGCGAGCAACTGTCTTGGGATCTCTGTCCTGATTCCCGGTATAGGGACCATCGTTTCGATCTTCATCCAACAGCATGAGATCAACAGGTTCTACAATCCTCGCTATCCCGGCGACCCGAGACGTACGGAGGAATGAGCCGGTGGCCTGGTTTCGTCGTGGGGTTTTACCGGGAGGTTGGCCGCCGACGTCTATTCCTGTTGCCCCGGATCGGTTACTCTCCGGTGGTGAATTCGGGTTTTTAT
>JAKUSY010000105.1 GCA_022451445.1 Planctomycetota bacterium | reverse complement strand
CCCGAGCTTGCCCCGGGAGAGATCGTCGCGATCGAGGCCGTCGCCCGCCTCAGGGTTGGAGGTCGTGGGCGTTTCGAAGTCGATGGGTCCAGCGGGAGCGTTATTTGACCGGGCGACCTCCTCCCCGTTGAAGATCGCGACAAAGGCGGCGTCATATTCCATAACCAGGGCGAGAGCGCCTATGGCGGCCGGCTCTTCGACCTCAAAGGTCTTCCTCAGGAAAACGGTCGTGTAGTTGTTTCGCATGTCGTTGAGAACAGTCGTGTCATCGCCATCGGCGTAGCCGAAACCGCTCTGCCCCGTCTCCCACTCCTCATCGTCATAATCGATACGGGTCCAGGCGCGGCCATCGCCCGGTGGATTTTCCCTGCCCCGGAAGAACCTCCAGGAATCCCCACTGGAGATAATCGCAACGCCACCATCCTGGTTGCGGCGGGCGCCGCCCTCCACGCCCAGCGTGATGTTGGCATCGAAGTAGCCCAGGCGCTCGGTCACCGTCGTATCGGTCTCATCGACCACATCGTAAATATCGTCAGGAGCGAACATCACGTCGGCATAGCCGTAGCGCTGGCGCATCTGGCCGCGCGAGAAAACTCCTCTCCTGGCCTTGATCAGCTCCTCGTAGTAAAGGCGTGCGAACTCGGGTACGGAGAAAAAACGCACGAGTGCGTCCCCCTCCGGACGGAAGAGACGCTCATTGGATCCGGTGAAGGTTTCCTCGAGGTCCCAGCAGAGGATCAACCACTTGCCGGCATCGGGACGATCGGCATCCTCGGGCATGTGATAAAGAAAATAATCCTCGCCGCCATCATTCCAGATGCCTCCATCGCTATTGGTTATGCAGGCCATCACCGCGAAGAAGCGGGCCCACTGGCGAACGTCGAGAATCTCCTCAGCACGCTGCCTGAACTCGGCCTGGGGAGTTTCACCGGCATCGAAGAATCTCGTCAACGCGATGATGTCACTGAAGTCATCTTCGTCCTTGTTGGTTTTCTTGTCGTAGATAGGGCGGTAATCATCGACATCTTCGCCCTGGTATCGAAGGTCCCCCATTCTCTCCCTGCCGCCAAAGCCGCCGAGTCCGCCGGGGTCCATCGGACGGTAGAGATTGCCTTGGGCGTTGCCGGCGAAGAACCTGTCGAGGAAGGTCTCATCGTAAGCTTCCTTGCGAATGTAGCGAGTATCGAAATCCCGGTTCACCACTCCGGCAAAATGCAGGACGGCGTTCCATTCCTGCGGATAAGGCTCACCCATCCTTCGATAGAGATCGGATGAGAGCAGCTCGGTGAAGGTCGAGGTTCCGAAATCATTCCCGTTGCCCGCCAGCAGGTTCATATTACGAATCCCCTTGCAGGAATTCTCAGGCGCCAGGCGGATCTTGAAGGCCTTGTTGTTCAGCTGACGCGAGTTCTCTCCGCGGTAGCGGACACCGACGCAATAGAAGATCTCTCCATCGCAGATCAGCGTCGCCGGCAGGAGCACGTTGCTGTCTTCATCGCGATCCTCGAGCTCATCGCTGTCGTTGGGATTCATGATGATCCGGAACACCTCCGCGCCGGTGGAAGGAGGACTTGAATTGTCAACCTCGTAGAGATAGAAAACGCCCTGGAAATTCCGGAAGGGATCGGCCTCCGGCTCCAGCGGCATCCTCGTACGGCCTCCGGCCGCGGTCGATGCGACGATCGAGAAGCGAACGACATCTCCGTCATCCTGGGCGGGAATCCCCGCTGAATACTCTCCATCCGCCGCGATCTCATCAGCGCCCTCTCCATCATCCCTGAGGAGAGAGCTGCCGGAATCACCTCCGGCTACCGACCACTGGACCTCGGCCTCGGCGAGCGCCTCGACCGTTGTGATCGAGCAGGTCACCACGACGATGTCGTCGCTGCCGGGCACGGCAGGGGAATGTTTCACCGATCGAACCGAGGGAGCGGGATCCGCCTCGAAGACCGAATTCCGAGTCCCGGGGGTGCCGCCATCTTCACTGGAAGCTCGCCACGAGACCCCCGCCCTATTGCCGAGGCCGGGATTGATCAATTCGAGGGAGGGCCCTTCACCATCGGCCCCACTCGGCCAGGCGCTGCCGCGGAAGGTACGATCATCCACTCCATTTTCGGGTTCCTCATCATTGCTCACGCCCCCATCCCCGTAGACCACCCGGTCGACACGGTTGCCGAGACTGTCGCGCAGGTTGATCGTATCGGTGGAGTGGTTGAGCCGCCCGGACCAGTCTCCGACGGCGTTTTCGACGCCCTCGTGAATGGCCGAAAAGTCCGCCAGGGACGAAGCGACAACCAGGTAACCCCCGGCGCTCAGGATTGTCCCGGGCTCAAAGGTGTACCTGATTCCATTGGTGATCTTCCATCCCGCAAGATCGACAGCATCCTCGCTCCGGTTGAAAAGCTCGACCCATTGATGTGCATCGGAACACTGGCTGTCACATTTCTCATCGGCGGGAACATAGGGCGGATGAAAATGAAGCTCGTTGATGACCACCGGCGTACTGTAGGTATAGACGTTACTCGCGCCGCTGGTCGGCTGATCGAGCACGTAGATGTCCTCATCCCCCTCGGGGAACCGGCCCACGCTGCGGCCAGGAGTCTCGATCTCGACATCGATGTCATCGAGGATGGTCCGGCCATCCGGGGCAAGCAGGACGTAGCGGGCTCCCCCGGAGGGAACGGGAATGGCCAGCACCTCGCGATCAAAGGTAGCAAACTCGCCCGGGGCGAGAACCGTTCCGCCGGGTATCTCGTAGAGAAAATTTCCGCGGCTCGAGAGCAGAACGCTGCCCCCGAGATCGAGCTCTTCATCCTCGGTGTTGAAGAGTTCGATGAAGCCGGGATCGTCCCCCTCGCCGGCCTGCAGCTCGTTGATAACCCTGCCCACGTAGGGATTGCCGGCGGCGGCACCCTCCTCGGCTCTGAAGTCCTCCACCATGACCAGGTCAACGCCGATGTAGAAGTCCCTGCTGTCCCTGGTGTTGTTCACGCCATGGACCGCGAGGACATTCGCGCCCTCGACCAGGAGACCCGCGATATCCGGAAGCTCGATGGCGAGCGTTTCATTGCGACTCCTATCCCCTAGCGCATCAAAGGCGACCGGCTCGCCGGGGTCGCCGACATTGTCCCTGGCCACCTCCGTGCCATTGACATAGGCGACAAAAGCATCGTCGTAGGAAACAGAGAGACTGAGGGCCAGCGTTCCCTCCGAGATCCCCGCCAGGGTTTCCTTGCTCACGGTAAAGGCGCTGCGGATGTAGTAGGTATTGAACTGCCCCCGCATATTGTCGATCTGGGTCGTGAAATTGAATCCGGGCCGCTGCCCGTACCCGAAGCTGCCCTGGGCCGTGCCCCACTCCCCGTCATCGAATTCGATGCGGGTCCAGGCATCGATGGGATCCGATGGATTGGCGCGACCGGCAAAGGTCCGCCACAGCCCCTGCGAGGAGACCACGGACCTCGGCCCTCCCTGGGTCAGGCGCGAGGGCAGCACCCTGCGGGAATTCACCTCGCCGGGAGTGCCTCCGAGAAATCTGCTCGGCCTCCAGTTCCTCGGCAGGTCGTTGGCATTATCGACACCGGTAAACTCCAGTGACGGACCGCGCCCATCGGGGCGGGCGGACCACGGCGTCCTGTCCTCGTAATGAACCCTGCTGATCATCAGCCCCCGGGCATTGACGAGTTCGAGAATCTCTCCGCCATTGTCGAGCTGGCCCAGGTAAGGTCCCAGGACCCTCCGCAGGCCATAGCGGGCCGCTGCGGCCGCAGGGTCGGGGCTCAGGACAAGATACTCGCCTGGCTCGACCATGGTCCCCGCGGGAAAGGTGAGGTCAACACCGCGGGAGAAATCCCAGCCGCCGAGATCGACGACCGTCCCTCCGCGATTGTAGAGCTCGATAAACTCCAGGCTGTCCTCGCCGCCATTGTCGAACACATTGTAGTTCAGCTCATTGATGACGACATCGAAGTCATCGGCGCGCAGCTCCGCCCCGGTGAACGGCAGAACTGCAAGGATGCATAAAACCATCATCCATCGGATGGAAAAATAGAAGATACCCTCTAGTGCTTTCATCTCTTTGGCGCCCCCCACCTTTCCCTCTGATAATGGGTCTATAAGGTCTGCGCTTCTTCGCAGATCCGTAGCTCCTATTTTAGACCCGGCATCGGCTCAGAATCTACTGCCGACGCCCATAAAAAGAAAACCAACGCGCGCTCAGACATCCAGCGCAAGACAGGTGAAACCGCGCGCCGGAACTGGTTTTCAAGCGCCGGCGGTCAGTCCAATTCTTCGGGAAAAAGGTCGATGTTCTCCACCTCCTCGCCCCGGGTGAGGGCTTCTTTGCGCTCGGCATACTTCTCCAGCCAGGTCTCCCAGGACTTGCCCGAGGCGACGTCCTTTCCACTGAAACTCAAACCCCGGATGGACTTAAGGGGGATCCTCCTGCTGGGCCCTCCAGCGGAGGGAAACACCTCGATCCACGACTCCCCTCCGGCAGCCCCCGCGATGGAGCGGTTGGCGAGATAACCAACCAGGGACTCCCCGTCCCTGGGCAGAATCGTCACGTCGCCGCGGTAATCGAAGGCGGCCTCGACAACATCTTCCAGGCTGCCGGCATCGTCCTCGTTCCAGGAGAAACCCTGGCCGTAATCCTTCCGCGCGTCATCGGAGCCGGCTTCGCCAGGAGCTTCGGATTCTGGGTGGTCACCCTGCATCACCGCCGGCCCTCAAGCCTTCGTCTCGGTACGTACGGAACCGCAGGTGGCAACCTGGGTCCTCTCGACAGCCGGCAGCTCGACGATCCCGGCACCGCCGGCCTCACCGCTGGAGCCTTCATCCTCGCGATCCTCAGTCCAGCGGTAGCCCAGGAAGGTCGCCCGTACCGTCGCCAGAAAACCCCGCAGGCTCCCGAAGGTCTGATCGACGGCCGTGGCCTCGTAGCCTGAGTGAACCATGCAGTCGCGGCATTTGTCGTTGCGCTCATGACCGTACTGCTCCCAGTCGGTCGCCTCCATCAGCTCATCAAAGGTCTCCGCATAACCCTCCTGCAGGAGATAGCAGGGCTTCTGCCAGCCGAAGAGATTGTAGGTCGGGTTTCCCCAGGGCGTGCAATGATAGTCACGCCCCTCGTTTCCCATCAGAAACTCGAGAAAGAGAGGCGACTGGTTGAAGCGCCAGCCCTTGCGAGGGGCGGAGAGGATCCTGCGAAAAAGTCCTCGCGTACGATCCCGATGCAGGAAGCTGCCCTGGTCGGGAGCCTTGGAATAGCTGTAGCCCGGCGAGACCATCATGCCCTCGACTCCCAGCTCCGTCATCTCATCGAAGAACTCGCGGACCCGGCCGGGCTCCGCGCCCTCGAAGAGGGTTGTGTTCGTCGTAACCCGGAAGCCCCTATCGAGCGCCAGCTTGATCGCCTCGAGAGCATCCTCATAGACCCCCTCCCGGCAGACAGCGAAATCGTGCTCTTCCTCGAGACCATCCATATGGACACTGAAGGTGAGATACTTTGTCGGCCTGAAGAGATCGATCTTCTCCTTGAGCACGATGGCATTGGTACATAGGTAGACGTATTTCTTCCTGGCGACCAGCCCCTCGACGATCGTCTCGATATTCGAATGCATCAGGGGCTCACCGCCGGGAATGCTGACGATCGGCGCACCGCATTCATCGACCGCGCTGAAACACTGCTCGGGGGTAAGCTCCTGCTTGAGGATGTGACCGGGATACTGGATCTTACCGCAACCCGCGCAGGCGAGATTGCAGCGAAAGAGCGGCTCGAGCATGAGCACGAGCGGATACCTCTTCTTCCTCGTCAGCTTGTTCTTCAGAACGTGGGAAGCGACCGCCCACATCTGTGAAATTGGTACACCGATGGCCCTCAAGCTCCAGTAATCCGCGAACCCCGGAAAAAGTCATCCACAGAGAGGTCCGTGGGCACTTTCGCCGGGAAAACCAGGAAACCGAGTATGCCATCGGCCCATCCCACGGTCAAGAACCGCGGCGAACCCAGGAGGCTCAGGGAAGCTCCCGAGGCTCGATGTCTTCGTGGAGGAAGCCGCGGGCGCCCGGATCATAATCCGCCGCGACATGCCCGCGGCCGTAGAGCCTGTACTTGTAGATGACCAGGCCCTCGAGCCCGACAGGGCCCCGCGCGTGGGTCTTGTTGGTGCTGATGCCGACCTCGGCTCCAAGGCCGAAACGGAAACCATCAGCGAAGCGGGTAGAGGCGTTGTGAAAAACTCCGGCTGAATCGACCCGCGAGAGAAAATAATCCGCCGCCGCGGCATCCTCGGTAACGATCGCATCGGTGTGATGGGAGCCATGCGAGTTGATATGCTCAACCGCCTCCTCGAGCGATGAGACCGTTTTGACGGCCAGGACCTTGTCGAGAAACTCGGTATCGTAATCCTCGGCGGCTGCGGAAACGGCGGATTCGAGGTGGGCCGCAGCCTCCTCGTCGGCCCGAACCTCCACCCCAGCCTCCCGCAAGGCGGCGCCGATGATGGGAAGAAGATCGGGAAGCCGGTCCCGGTGAACAAGCAGGGTCTCACAGGCGTTGCAGGCGGCCGGGTAGTGCGTCTTCGCGTCTACGCTGACGGCTACCGCCTTCCGCTCGTCGGCATCGCGATCGATATAAACGGAGCAGAGACCATCGGCATGGCCAAGTACAGGAATACGTGTCGACTCCTGGATGGACTGCACGAGCTCATTGGAGCCCCTGGGAATGATCAGGTCGATCCAGCGGTCGAGCTCGAGCAGCTCGCGCACCTCTTCACGGGTCGAGACAAGCTGAACCGCGTCGGGAGAGACGCCCTCCCCCTCGCCGAGAGCGGCCTGGATGGCTCCCACGAGGACCTCGTTGGTCCGCGAGGCTTCGTGCCCTCCCTTGAGAATGACGGCATTGGAAGATTTCAGGGCGAGGGCGGCTATCTGCACGGCGGCCTCGGGGCGCGCCTCGAAGATGACGCCGATCACTCCCAGCGGACAGCTCACCCGGTAGAGCTCGAGCCCCTCATCCAGCCGCGTGGCCAGGGTCACCCGGCCGACCGGATCCGGCAGCCGGGCCACATCCGCGACCCCGGCCAGCATGGCCTCGAACTTGCCGCCTTCGAGATCGAGCCTCTTGAACAGGGAGCCGCTCAGGCTGCCGGATTCCACCTCCGCCTCGCAATCCGCCTTGTCGGCGCGGTTTGCCTCCAGGATGTCTTCACGCCGCTCCTCGAGCTTGCGCCCCACCGCCTCGAGCGCGGCATTCTTCACCTGTCCTGAGAGGGCGGCCAGCTGCAGAGCCGCCGCCCGCGCCTTCCTGGCGATGAGCTCAACCGATGAATTGCCGTTTGTTTCTGTGCTCATGTTCTCACTGGATAGACCGGAAACCGCGGGCTCAGGATAAACGATTCCGGGGGTGTCTCAAAGGCGCAAGGTCAACACTGAGAAGCATTGATGAGCACCGTCGTTTTAGATACCATGCTCCGCTTGTCTTCCTTGAAGTTGACTCTGATACAGACATTTTCTTTGAACGGGAAAGGTTCAGAATAATGAGCGAAAGAGAAGCCGCTGTAACTTTCAAAGGCGGCCCCCTGACATTGGTAGGCCCTGAGCTGCAGGCCGGCGACCAGGCACCTGATTTTAACGTCATCGATGGAGACCTTGGACCCGTCAATCTTGCCTCCTCCGCCGGCAAGGTAAGGCTGATCTCGGCCGTACCTTCACTCGACACCCCCGTCTGTTCCGACCAGACCAAGCGTTTCGCCGAGGCCCTGCCCGGGCTTCCAGAAAACGTGCAGGTGCTCACCATCAGCGCCGACCTGCCCTTCGCGCAGGGCCGCTGGTGTGGAGCCGAAGGGGTCGAGATGACGACTCTCTCGGATCACCGTGAGCTCTCCTTCGCCAACGCCTATGGCGTTCTCATCAAGGAGCTGAAGCTCCTGAGCCGTGCGATCTTCGTCATCGATGCCGAGGACAAGATCACCTACGTCGAGATTGTCCCCGAGGTTACCGATTTCCCAGACTACGACGCGGCCCTCGCCGCCGTAGGCGCTGCCGCTGGTTGATCGCGTTTGACTCCCAGGATACCCGGGACCGCCATCGAGATCGTCGAGGAGCCGCCGCGGGCATCACTTCGCCACGCTCTCTTCGATCTCGACGGCACCCTGTCCCTGCTCAGGGACGGCTGGCAGGACCAGATGTTCCCCCTGATGGTCGAGCTGCTCGTAGACTGCGAGCAGGATGAGCCGCCCGCTGAGCTTGAAAAGCTGGTAACGGGTTTTGTCGACCAGCTCACCGGCAAGCAGACCATCTACCAGATGATCCGCCTCTGCGAGGAAATCGAGAAACGCGGCGGAGTCCCACTGGCTCCCCTCGAGTACAAGGCGCTCTACAACGAGCGCCTGGATGCCGCGATCTCGAACCGGCTCGAGGCGCTCAGGGGCGGGCGGCTTCCCCGCGAAGACTTCCTGGTTCCCGGCTCCATGGCCCTCCTCGAAAATCTCGTGGGCCGCGGGGTGCGCTGCTACCTCGCCAGCGGAACGGACGAGGAGCTGGTCAGAAGCGACGCCGCGCTCCTGGAATTCGATCATCTTTCCGAAGGCGGGATCCCCGGAGCCCCGCGGCGATA
>JAKUSY010000104.1 GCA_022451445.1 Planctomycetota bacterium | reverse complement strand
TCGCTTCCAAGCCCGTAGCAGATCCAGGAGCCCATGCTGGGCGGGCCGAAGGTATCGCTGCCGGTGTGCAGCTCGAGCAGGGCGCCTCCATGGCGGGAGTTGGAGCCGTAGATGGAGTTGATGACGCAGAGGTCATCGGCGTGGTCTCCCACCTCCGGGAAGAGCTCGCTGATGGGAATGCCGCTCTCTCCACGGGGTCTGAATTTCCAGGGAGAACGCAGCAGGTTGCCTGTCTTGCCGGAGACGATCCTGGGCTTGGGGAAGGGCAGCTTCTTGCCATCGTCGCGATCGAGCAGGGGCTTGTGGTCAAAGGTGTCTACCTGGGAGGGGCCGCCATGCATGAAGAGGAAGATGACCCGCTTGGCGCGCGCGGTATGATGGCCCTTGCGCGCCGCCAGGGGACCCGCGGATACGGCCTCCTCGGCGAGAGCTTCGCGCCCGAGCAGCCAGCTCAGCGCCAGGCCGCCGAAGCCCGCGCCGCTCTCTTTGAGCATCTGCCGGCGGGTCTTTACGCTGCCGATGGGGGCGCTCCAGTGATGGTTCATGCTTTTCGGTTTCCAGGTTGAGCGGTTTTCTCTTCGCTCATTCTACATAGATAAACTCGTTGGAGGACAGCAGTACTCTCGCGAAGCTTCTCCAGGCGCTCCGGCGGGCCTCTTTTTCTCCCGCCTTGCTGTAGCGGTCTTCGAGGGTCGAGAGCGCTGTGATCCAGCGGTTCTCCTCGCTGCCGGAGGGGGGGCGGCCAAGGATGCTCCCATAGATGCTGCGAACGAGGGCCAGATCATCCGCGGTGCCTGAATCGAGAATCTTTTGCGCGAGTCCCTTCGCGGCCTGGCCCATCAGGCTCGAGTTCATCAGGACGAGCGCCTGGGAGGGAATCGTGGTGGTCGAGCGATCTCCATTGACGACGCTGGGGTCGGGGAAGTCGAAGGACTGCAGGACGTCGTAGACCGCGCTGCGCAGAACCGGCAGGTAGACCGAACGCCGGGGGGCATCGTAGGTATTCTGCTTGGAGGCGGTTCCTGTCACGTAGGCCCTGGCCTTCACGCCCAGCAGCTGGCCTCCCATCTTCAGGTCGAGTTGCCCGCCGAGCTCCAGCAGGGAATCTCGTATCGCCTCGGCCTCGAGGCGCCTGCGGCTCCATCGCCAGCGCAGGGTGTTGGCGGGATCGATCCGCGCGGCGGCGGGGTTGAAGGCGCTGCTCATGCGGTAGGTGCTCGAGGTGAGGATCTCCCGGTGCAGGCGCTTGATCGACCAGCCGTCGTCGATCAGCCTCGCGGCCAGCCAGTCAAGAAGACCCTGGTTGCTCGGGAGAGAGCCAAGACGCCCGAAATTGTCGGCGCTCTTCACGATGCCCCTGCCGAAATGCCAGCGCCAGACCCGGTTCGCCATGACCCGGCCGGTGAGGGGGTGTTTCGGGTCGCTCAACCAGCGGACCAGCTCGAGGCGGCCGCTGGCGCTCTTGATCTCAGGCTTGCTGAAAGCGGTCAGGACCGCGGGGAAGCCTTTCTTCACCTGTTCGCCAAGGCTCAGGTAGTTTCCCCTGAGATGGACCTTGAGGTCTTCCGCCTTGCCTTCCCGTACGCCCATCACCCGCAGCTTCGTTGTCATCTTCTTTTTGAGCTCCTCCCGGGTTTTTTCAAGCACCTCGATTTCCTTGCGGGCGGCCATCGAAAAGAGAGCCTCCCGTTTTTTCCCGGGGAACGCCGAGTTGAGAGCTTCGCCGGATTTCGCGGCGGTCTCCCTCAGCAGCTTTTCGCCAAGGTGTTTGCCAAGCTGTTGCCGGGAGAGTCCGGCCCTGGCGGCCCCATCGAGCTTCTCAGCGAGGGCAGGGCGCCGGGAGATGATGGTCTTCCATGCACTGATGAGCTCGGCGCGCAGTCCGAGGGAGCGGGCGAGCTCGGCGCTGCCCCGGTAGAGGGCGTGGATTTCCGTCGTGGTGCGGCCCGGCTCCACCGGCTGGATGGATAGCTTGTCGAGGTGGGGCAGAGCTCCATCTTTCTTCTCGATCCGCAGCCTGTTCTCGCCCGCAGGGAAGAAGAGGATCCCCTGGGTAAACCAGCGTTGGTGTTCCGGCTTCCAGCCCCCGGTGACCTGCTGGCAGGCGCTGGTGACGAGCTTCCCGTTGAGGAAAATACGGACAGGCCTCGGCTCTTTCGAGGCATGGCGAATCCTCAGCAGCCTGTAGCCGCCCTCCGATGTTTTAATCTCGAATTCGGCTGAGGCATCCTTCGTGCTGGCAAGGATGCCGATACCTTCCCCGTTCCCATCACGTTGAATGACGAGGTCGCCCGTCGTTTTTGCGGCGGCTTCCGCTTCGAAAATGATCGCCCGGCTCTTCGCCGCGGCGGGAGAGCCGGGCTCAGGGGTGGCCTCGATCCTGCTGAGGAAAAACTTGTCGAGATGGGGGATCGGCCCCCCGGAACGCTCGAAGCGCAGAACATTGCGTCCCTCTGCCAGGCGGAGGGCTGCCGCCGGGAACCATTTCTGGGTGTCGGGGTACCAGGTCCCGGTCACCACGCCAGCCACGCCGGGGATCTTGCGGTCACCGTTGACCGTGACGATCACGGGCCTCGCTTCGGCGGCCGCGTGGCGAACGTCGAGCTGGTAGATTCCCTGCATGTGGATGTCCAGGTCGAATTCGGCGGCGGCATTCTCTCTGCTGAGCAGGACGCCGATGTCTTTTCCGTATCCGGATGTGTCGATGACGAGATCGCCTTCCTTACGCTGAAACTTCTCCATCTCAACGAGGATGCCGCGGTTGGGAAGCTCGGCGGCGGGAATCTTCGCGGCGACGGCCTCTCCCTGCTTCTCGGGGATCAGCGGGGGGAAGCGCAGAAGCTCCCAGGCGGCCTCGAGGTAGGGGGCGAGCCCGTTTTCAAGCGAGGTTTCCACCTCTTCTTCGGCGGCCTTGCGCAGGGTGTCGAGCTCGCGTTGCTTCGCTTCGACTATCTTCTGCAGCCCGCGTTGCTCGCCGGTGGGAAGCTCGTATTCGTGCCAGGCGGCGACGACCTTGAAGTTTTCCATGGTCTTGGTGCTCTTGAAGATCGAGGCCATGGAGTAGTAGTCCCGGATCGAGATTGGGTCGAATTTGTGATCGTGGCAGCGTGCGCAGCCAAGCGTCAGGCCCATGAAAACCCGGCCGACCGTATCGACCTGCTCGTCGATGATGTCGAGCTCCATCTTCCGGCCATCGTCCTCGGCGAGCATCTTCGGGCCGATCGACAGAAAGCCGGTGGCGACCTTGCTCTCGTAGCCGCCCTCGGGGGTCGCGGCGCCGACCAGGTCTCCGGCGAGCTGTTCGCGAAGGAATTCATCGTAGGGCTTGTCGCGGTTGAAGCTGTCGATCACCCAGTCGCGGTAGCGCCAGGCCTGGATGTAGGCGATGTTTTCGTCCAGGCCGTTGGAGTCGGCGTAGCGGGCGATGTCGAGCCAGTGACGCCCCCAGCGCTCACCGTAGCGCGGTGAGGAGAGCAGGCGGTCGACGATCTTTTCGTAGCTTTCCGCCGAGCTGTCGGCGAGGAATTCCCGGACCTCGCGCGGTGAGGGCGGCAGGCCGGTGAGGTCGAAATAGATCCGGCGAATGAGTTTTTCCGGCGGTGCCGGGGGGCTGGGTTCGATGTTCTTCTCAGCGAGGGCGCCGAGGATGAACTGGTCGATCGCGGAGCGAACCCGGGCTTGATTTCGAATCGCCGGGGGCTTCGTACGCTTCAGCGGCTGGAAAGCCCAGAAATTACCCGCTTCGCGTGATGGTTCTTTCTTTCCCTCTTCGGAGGCCGGGTTGGCGGCATCGGCGCCGGTCCAGGGCGCGCCCATTTTTACCCAGCTGACCAGGTCGGCGATCTCCCTGTCCGAAAGTTTTTTCTTCGGCGGCATCTTGGGTTTTTCCCGGTACTGGACCGCGTGGATCAGTCGGCTCTCTTCGGGCGAGCCGGGAACGATCGCCGGTCCGGATTCACCTCCGCGCAGGACCGCGTGCAGGGAGTCGAGCCGCAGCTTGGAGCGCTGTTTCGATGCGCCGTGGCATTTATGGCATCGCTCGATGAGGAGCGGGCGGATCCGTTGCTCGAAAAACACCAGCGCCGCCGCCTCCCGCTCTTCTGCGGCACAGGGAGGCCCTGGAAGGAGCAGGGTGAGCAGGGCTGGCAGCAGGACTCGAATGGGGAGGCCGTAAGGCCTGGTGGCGAGCTTCACTTCCGTCATAAGTCCTTACAGAATAATTCGCTTCATCTCCATGTTCCAGTAATTTGGAGATTCCCGCCTCCAAGTGGCCGACTTTTAGTGATTCTTCTTGAACTTGGGATACTTGAAGAGAATGATCTGTCTTTTCACTGTGTTAATACAGGTCGTGAAACACAAACCGAATACTTTGAATTAGATTACCTGAGTAACTTAGTTCCACACTAATGTCCCCCATCGACTGTGTTTTATTCTTGCTGGCGCTGACATTTGTTTCGCCCGTTTATTTTCAGGAATTAAAGGCGTGTCGTTTTTGTGGGGGCTTGGGCCGGTAGTCTTTCCGCATGCATTTCAGTTTGGTTATATAAGTTGAATTTATAAAGGAGTTAGCTATGAAGAGGATCTTCCTTGCAGTCCTCTTGGGGGCAACCCTCGGTGCCTACGGATGTAATTCCGGCGGTGGAGGGAAGGAGGCGCCGGTTTCTGAAACAAAGGAGGCACCGGCTTCTGAAACAATTAATTCGGCTATCGCCCAGATCGACAAGTTCATCGCATCCAAGGGCATCAACAAGTCAGCTCCGCGCTGGCGTACGAGGCTTCCCCGGCCTCCCAAGGCGAATTTTGGAGCCGGCAATACGGAGTACTTCTGGAACGTCGAAACCAACAAGGGCCTGATCAAGGTCCGCCTGTGGCCCGATATCGCCCCGATGCACGTCTCCAGCACGATCTACCTTACCCGCCTGGGTTTCTACGACACCCTCCCCTTTCACAGGGTGATCACCGGGTTCATGGCCCAGGGCGGCTGTCCGCTCGGCAAGGGTACCGGCAGCCCGGGCTACAAGTACGAGGGGGAGTTTTCACCCTCGGTGAAGCACGACCGCCCGGGCCTCCTCAGCATGGCGAACTCGGGCCCCGGAACCGACGGCAGCCAGTTCTTCCTCACCTTCAAGGCGACGCCCTGGCTCAACAACCGCCACACCCTCTTTGGCGAGGTGGTGGATGGAATGAAGGTGCTCAAGGAGCTCGAGTCGAAGGGGTCTCCTGGCGGCAAGACATCCGAGGCGCTGTCCATGAAGAAGTGCACCATCACCACGGAAAAAAAAGAAGGTAACAGGCGCTTTTTTGTCCCTAGGATTGATTTCAGCCTCGCGGCGATCGACAAGTTCATCGCCGGGGCGAAGATCGACAAGAGCGCGAAGGGTTGGCGTACGAAGTTGCCTAAGCCGCCGTCTTTCGTATTCACCGCGGACAAGCCCCTGTTCTGGAACATGGAGACCAGCAAGGGAAAGATCCGTATTCGCTTCATTCCCGAGGTGGCGCCCATGCACGTCTCGAGCGCCGCCTATCTCACCCGGCTGGGGTTCTACGATGGTCTCACCTTTCACAGGGTTATCCCGGATTTCATGGCCCAGGGCGGTTGCCCCACCGGCACCGGACGAGATGGACCCGGCTACCAGTTCGCCGGCGAGTTTTCCCAGAATGCATTGCACGATGGCCCCGGCATCCTGAGCACAGCGAACGCGGGACCCGGAACCGACGGCAGCCAGTTCTTCATCACCTTTGGTCCCACTCCCAGCCTCGATGGTAAACACACGGTCTACGGCAGGGTGGTGGAGGGACTCGATGTGGTCAAGGCCCTCGAGAAGGCCGGGAGCGCCACCGGAGCGACCACTGAAAAGCTGACGATCACGAAGTGTACCGTCAGCGAGAAATAGCCGACCGGGAGTCTCGTTCGCCAGCCATGGCCAGCGCCCCGTCAGACAGGCGGGGCGACGGCCTGCATCATGAGGCCGCAGAGCCAGGCGCCGTAGGTTCCCAGGGCGTAGCCCAGGACCGCCAGCAGGACTCCCACCGGCGCCAGTGATGGGTGAAAGGCCGCCGCGACGATCGGTGCGGAGACCGCGCCGCCGATATTCGCCTTGCTGCCGACGGCCATGAAAAAAACCGGCGCCTTGATCAGCCAGGTGACGATCGCCAGGAGGATGATGTGGAAGGCCATCCAGATTCCGCCGATGAGGAAGACGCCGGGATTGTTGAAGATGGCCTTGATGTCCATCTTGAGGCCGATGGTGACGACCAGCAGGTAGAGGAAGACGGTGGCGATGCGGGAGGCGCCTACCCCCTCGAGGTTTCGCAGCCGGGTAAAAGAAAGCAGCACTCCTCCCGTGGTGGCGAGGATCACGAGCCAGAAGAACGTGCTGGTCAGGTTGAAGTCCCTGATCCACTTGAACGATGGATCGGAGTCGGCCAGGGCTCCGCAGGCACCGGAGATCCTTCCGGAGAGGAAGTGCGAGAGGGCGGTCACGGCGAAGCCGGTGGCCAGCACCATGAGGGTGTCGGCTGTCTTCGGAATGCGGAGGGTCTCGGCCTGGTAGGCGCTGATGCGATCTTTCAGGGTGTCGATGGCGCTGGTGTCGGCCTTGAGCCAATTGTCGATCTGGCGTGATTTCCCGGCGATGATCAGGAGGCCGGCCATCCAGACGTTGGCCACCAGGACATCGACCGTGATCATCTGTGAGAAGATTTTATCCCCGACCTCGAAGACCTCTTTCATGGCGGCCTGGTTGGCGCCGCCCCCGATCCAGCTTCCGGCGCAGGTTGCCATTCCCCGCCACACCGACTCAGGTCCGTCCCCGGCCACCATCTCGGGTGAGAATTTCGAGACGATCAGGATCGCCAGCGGCCCACCGAGGAGAATCCCCGCAGTACCGGTCAGGAACAGGATGAGCGCCTTGGGTCCCAGTCCGATGATCCCCTTGAGATCGATGCTGAGGGTCAGCAGCACCAGGCTGGTGGGCAGCAGGTAGTTCTTGGCGACAAAGTAGAGGCTCGATCCATCTTCGTCGGTGGCGACGATGTCGAAGCTGCCAAGAAGAGATGGGATGAAATAGCACAAGAGCAGCACAGGGCAGAAGGTGTAGAAGCGCTTCCAGAACTTGTGCTTGATGGATGCCGTCTTGAAAATCACCGCCAGGATCACCAGCAGGAGGCCGAAGATGACCGCGTCGTCGGTAATGAGCGGGGAGGCCTTGTCAGCAGCCTCGGCGCCCGCCTGGGCGAGGAAATTTGAGCAGAGAGCTGTCAGGGAACTGAATGATTGCATCATTCGTGAGACAGGGCGCTTCGTTTCAGAGTTTTCGAAAAGACCTCTTTGCCGTCGATGTTGCGGATCGCGTAGGTGACGGTCGGATCGTCGAGGGTCGTGTCGAAGCTCACCAGTCCGAAGGACTGCTTGGCGTTGTAGGAGAACTCGGCGGCCTTCATGGTCGCGTGGACGTGGATGTTGGTCAGGCGCGAGCTGTTGAATTCCCACAGGGGATAGGTTCCCTCGCGTTTGATCTTCCACAGGTCGGAGCGATGCCGGTCGGCCGACATCAGGAGCACGCCCTCGATCTTTTCCTTCGCCAGGAAGGCGAAGATCCCGTTTCGCTCTTCCTTGAATCCGTTCCAGGTGTCGAGGCTGTCGCCCTTGGCCTCGAAGACCCAGGGTACGGGAGAGCAGAGCACCCGGAAGGTGGCCTTCGAGCCTCGCAGGGTCTCCAGCAGCCACTTCTTCTGCTGCTTGCCGAGCATGGAAGGTGCCGGCTTCTTCGGCGCCTGCTCCTTCTTTTTCTTCTTCGCCTGTTTGTCGCGGTAGAAGCGGCCGTCGAGCATGATGAAGTGAATGTCACCGACCTGGAAGTCGTAGTAGCAGCCGGGCGCTTTGTTGGTGCCGTAGCCCGGATTGACCCAATTGTTCTGGAAGACCTTCCAGACCGGCTTCTTCCAGCTGGGGGAGTTGATCTTCGGTCCGTAGGCGCAGTCGTTGACGCCGAAATCATGGTCATCCCAGATCGTGTAGACAGCGGTCGAGGCGGTGACCTTCCAAAACTCCGGGCGTGACTGCCGGCGGTAGTAGCAATAGTGCTGCATCTCGGGGCTCGTGGGGTCGTCGCTGTAGACGTTGTCGCCCAGCAGCAGGAGGATGTCGGGCCTGGAGTCGTTGATGGTGTTCCACATGCGCTCATGCTGGGGGGTGTAGCCGGCGCCGCCTCCGAAGGCGAGCCGCAGAGCCAGGCCGCTTCCCGGGGGGCGGACTGTTCGGAATGTGCCCGCGTCCGCCGGCTTTGCGCCGTTGACCCCCAGTCCGTAGTGGTAGGTAGTGCTCTTTTTCAGTCCGGAGATCTGCAGGACGGCGGTGAAGTCATCGGCGCTCTTTGAGCGATCCCTGGCGCTGGCAACGGGCTCCGAGAGGTCGCTCTTTTCAGATACGACGACCTCGATGTCCGCCTCGCGCGCCGTTCGGACCCAGACCTTCACTCCGTCGTGGGCGATGCAGCCGAGCATGGGGCCGTGGACCGCCTTGTTTTCCTGCTCTTCGAGCAGCTTTTTGTAGAGGTCGGTTTTCGCCAGGCTTTCGAGGCCTGTGCGGGTGCCGCCGACGATTCTGCCCGGGGGAAGCCCGTTGTCGAGAGCGCCCTGGAGAGCCTGCGCGGCCTTTTCCTCCTGGCCGCGCCTCG
>JAKUSY010000103.1 GCA_022451445.1 Planctomycetota bacterium | reverse complement strand
CTGTTGGCGACCGATCCCGGTGACCGCCCCGAGAACTCCCGTGAGCTCATCAAAACCTTCGAGGAGATCGGCGACTTCACCCTGCCGGGAAACCTCGACTTCTCCACCCCCCGCATCCCCATAACAGGATGGGAACGGGAACTGAACCTGGTACGAGATGAGCTCGAGCAGCTCCACCGCGACGACTCGACCACCTCGATCGCCCTCTTCGAGACCAACCCCGGACAGTTCACCGGGGCGTTCCTCGAAGAGATCGAGACCATGGTGCTCACCGAACAATTCGAGTATGTCGAAGGTGTCTGCCACCGCCCCTGCGGCAACGCCTACTCCCCTTTCCGTGAAATCCTTGGCAAGCTCTCGGAGAGCTTTGAGCTCGGTTCACCCGGCTGGGAACCGCTCAGCGAGGTCATCTCGCTGTTTACCGAGGAGGTGGAGCTCACCGCGGAGAAGGCGCCCCACGAAGGCGGGAAGGAATCGGCACGGGTACACCTCATCGGCCGCCTGACGGAGCTGTTTCTCGAGCTGGGCCGGCAACGCCCCCTGGTCATCTGCCTGAGGGACCTGCAGCGGGCCAGCAAGATGAGCCTCATCCTGCTGCAGTCCATCGCGCGCAACCTCTCGATCCTGCGCCAGCAGGAGGAAAACAGCGGCGAAAAAAACCGCCCCGGCCCGAGCAAGCTGCTCCTGCTGGGAACCTGGAGCAACGAGGCCTCCGAGCCCGGCGACGATACCCGTGAGACGGTCAACGACCGTATCGAGGCTCTCGCCGAGAAGGAATACTCCCGCAGGCTGCGCCTTCGCAACCTGACCCTCGAGCGCGTGCGGGACTGGGTAGCTGAGAGAGCCCCTCACCTGCAGGTGCCGGTAGGACTGCTGCAGAAACTCTACGACCGCTCCGAGGGCCTGCCGAGACTGCTCGACGAATATCTCAGGAGAATGGATGGACACCTGTTCAACTCCGAGGACGGCCTGGGCCGGGCGGCGGCAGGGGCTGCCGGGCCCTCCGCCAACCTGCTCTCTGACCTGCCGATGAACCTCGAGAGTGCGATCCTCGAGCGAGAAGATCTGCTGCTCACCCGGGACAGGTCGCTGCTGGAATTACTCGCCAGCGCCGGGAGAATCTCCCTGCCCGCCGAGACCCTGAGAATCGCCGAGCTGAAGCTCCGCGACCGCTTAGAGGATGCGCCAAAAGAAAAAACCGTCGACAACGACACCGCCAGGATCGAGTTCGAGCGGCGCCTGAGAATGCTCGAGTCGGAGGGGTTTGTCGCGCTGCGCCAGGGCACCCGGGGCGTGGAGATCCAGTGGAGCTGCGAACCTGCAAGCAGGCTGCTCTACAAACGCTGTGGACAGACGAGCCTGCAGCAGTATCACGAGGTTCTCTACGAGGTGCTGTCGAGCGAATTCAACCTTCACTCGGTGACGGCCAGCGTTCCCGAGCACCTGGCCTACCACGCTTCGAAGGCGGGCTTCTCCAACCGCTTCCTGAAGCAGGCCGTGAACGCGGCCAGGCGGCTGACCAGCTTTTACGACTACCCCGGCGCGGCCGACCTCTACGAGGGCGTCCTGGAAAAATTGTCCGAGCCCGATACCGGCGAGCTGCTCGAGGACAGCGAAGAGACCGCCGCCAACGGCAGGCCACTGCTCTGGTCGGTCAACTGGAACCTGGTCGACCTGTACCGGAAGATGAAGCTCCTGCCCCAGGCGCTCGATAAGCTGACCGTTCTTCTCTCGCTGCTACAGGACAATGCCGGCGCCATCGAGGCGGGACAGGTCTACCGGGGGATGGGAGAGATCTACCAGGAGAGAAACGACGGCACCAATGCCGCCCACTTCCTCGAAAAGAGCATCCAGGAGCTCAAGACTTCCTCTGAGCAAGCGAGCGGGAAACGGCAGACAAAGGCCGCGGCCAGGACCTTGTGCAGGGAGCTCTGCAGGTCCCTGCTGTCGCTGGGGCTCTTTCTCCTGGAGCGCGGCGACCTGGATCTTGCCCGGGAGAAGCTCCAGGAATGTCACATACAGGTCGGCGGCCAGGAGGGAATGGACGGTCTGCTCTCAGAAGCGAACCTGCTCCTGGCCCAGATACACAACCGCAGAAGCGACCTCGAACGCGGCCTCGCCCTCAACCGGGAGGCGCTCGAATTCGCGGAGCAGGCGGGTGATCGTCACGGCGTGACGAAGGCGATCCGGGCCATCTGCGAAACGCACCTGGCAAAAGGAGATCATGACCGCGCCGCCGCCTCGATCAAGAGGGGAATCTCGCTCTCGCAAAATGAGGACGACAAGTTCGACCTCGCCCAGTCCTACAAGAGCCTCGGCAACGTTCTCTACAACGGCGGCGATTACCATCGAGCTCTCGAGAGCTACCAGAAGAGCCTGCTGCTGTGCCGGCAGATTGGCGACGAGGAAGGAACCGCCCGGATCTACAACAACCTCGGCAACGTCCTGCAGTTCCGCGACCAGACCGCCGAAGCGGCGGAATACTACAAGCTCGCCGTCGCTATCTTCAGCCGCCTGAACAACCAGTTCGGCATGGCGGCGTGCATGAACAACCTGGCCGGCATTCTCGAGCGTGACGGAAAATACGACGAGGCGCTCGACTACGCCTACAGGTCTCTCGAGAAACGTAAGAAATTCAGCGGAAAATCCGGTGTCGGATTCTCCTATTACCGCATCGCGATGATCTACCAGGCCAAGGGCGAGCTGGAAAAAGCCCTGGGCTACGCGCGCAGGAGCATCCGGATCCGTGAAGAGCTCGATGACAAGGTCGGCCTGGCCTACTCAAATCTCCAGCTCGCCGAGCTGCGCATGGGGACGGAAAACCTCGCGGACATTTTTGACTACTGCGACCAGGGAGAGCGCGGCTTCGAGGAGCTGGGTAACCGGATCGGCCAGATCATGGCAAAGGGCACGAAGGCGCGGGCCTTCTTTCACGTGGGACTTCTCGACGAAGCCGAGGAGCTCCTGAGGGAGGTCATCACCGCGGCCACCGCCAAGGAGCTCCCCACCATCGCCGGCGACAGCATGATCCGCCTCGGGATGCTGCTGGGTGAAAAAGGACAGCTGGCCGATGCCGAGCGCCAGCTGCTGGAATCAGAGAGGCTCTTCAGGACGGCCCGCTACCGGAGAAAAATGGTCGAGGCGATCCTCCATCTGGCAGCCCTGAGAATCGAGATGGCGGAGCTCAAGAATGCCGAGGCCAACCTCGAAGAGGCCTACTCCCAGCTCGAGGACCTGGGCTCGAAAGACCTGGTGCCTCTCTACTTCCTGCTTCGCAGCCGGCTCGATATGGAGCTTCCGGATACGGATCTCGATTCCTCCCACAAATTCCTCCAGCGGGGACTGGTGGAGTCCCGTGAGGCGCGGCTGAGAGATCTCGACTGGCGCTTCCACCTCCAGCTGGGGCTCCTGGAACAGAAACGGGGAGACTACAGGCTGGCCAGGATCCATTTCCAGCAGGCCCGCAGCCGCCTTGAAGAGCATAGCGACAGTCTCCCCGAAGCCTACCAGGATAATTTTTTCACCCTGCGTGAGCGCCAGCTGGTGGTTCGCTGCTGCGAGCAGCCCATGGAGACTCTCCTGGAGAGCTCCGCCTACGAAGAAGAAGACCCCATAGAGGCCGCCCGAGAATGGGACCAGGAAGAGGCTGCCCGGCCGGTCCACGATGCCGGCCGGCATGCCGCCATGAACCTCGAGCTCATGCGCCTGCATGAGATCATCGTCGCCCGCGGAAGCGGACAGAAGCTTGACCAGATTCTCGAACGTATCATGGACGCGGTGATCGATCTGGTGAACGCCGAGAGGGGCTTCCTGATCCTGAATTCAGAAAGCCCCGGGCAGGAACCGAACATCGTCGCCAGGGATTTTGACAAGGAAGAGGTCAGGGACCCCAGGCACAAATTCTCCACCTCGATAGCCCGGGAGGTGATGGAAAACGGTGAGCCCCTGCTGGCTGGCAACGCCCTGAGCGAGGAGCCCTTCGAGACGCTCAGAAGCGTCCGCGAGCTCCGCCTGCGCTCGGTGCTCTGCGTGCCGCTGAAGTTCCATGCGGATGTGCTCGGGGTGATCTACCTCGACAACAGGCATCGACGCCACGCCTTCCAGGAATCGGAGCTCAAGACCCTGCAGACATTCAGCGACCAGGCGGTCATCGCCATTACCACGGCCCGAATCATCGAGGCCCAAAACAACAAGAACAGCCGGCTGCGCTCGCGAATTGAGGAACAGACCGAAGAGCTCGCCGTGGCCCGCCAGGATATCGAGCACCGCCAGAGCCTCCTGGAATCCCGCTACACCATGGAGAATATCGTCGCCCGTTCCGAGGCGATGCAGAAAATACTGCTGATGGTTCAGCGTCTCAGCTCATCCACCCTGGCCGTCTGCATCCAGGGAGAGAGTGGAACCGGGAAGGAGCTCATCGCCCGCTCCCTTCACTTCAACTCTGAACGTGGAAAGGGACCCTTTATCTCGGAGAACTGTGGAGCGCTGACCGAGACCCTGCTCGAATCCGAACTCTTCGGACATGTCCGGGGCGCCTTCACCAGCGCCATCAGCGACAAGAAGGGCCTGTTCGAGCAGGCCAACGAGGGGACCCTGTTCCTCGACGAGGTCGGTGATATGAGCCTGGGCATGCAGCAGAAGCTGCTGCGTGTAATAGAGGAAGGCGAGGTGCGTCCCGTCGGAGGCTCCTCCAGCGTCAAGATCACGCCCCGCATCATTTCAGCCTCCAACAAAGACCTGAGAAAGCTGGTGGAAGATGGACATTTCCGTGAGGACCTCTTCTACAGGCTCAACACCGTGTGCATCGACCTGCCGCCGCTGCGTGAGCGCAAGGAAGACATCCCTGAATTCGTTGAGACCTTCTGCGGAGAAATCACCGCCCAGCTCGCGATCTCCAGCCCATCGTTTACCAAGGAAGCGATGAAGAAACTCATCTCTCACGACTGGCCGGGCAATGTCAGCGAGCTTCGCCACCTCCTCGAAAGAACCCTGCTCATCACTGAAAACGAAACCATCACGGCTGAAGACCTCATCCTGGACCGCTCGGTAAGAGAAAAACCCGAAGAGGAGAACACCTTCGACGGCATGTTCGGGATCTCCGACGGGAAAAAATTTCGGAGCGCCCGTAACTTCTTTGAGCGTATGTACATCGAAAAAGCACTGACAGAATGTGCTGGTAATGTGGCAAATGCCTCCAAGCTCAGCGGATTATCACGGGAGTCCTTCTACCGGCTGATGAAAAAACACTCCATTCAGCGGCGGGATTGAAGCCCGCGACGCTGCCCCAACTGGCTACTGACAGACGAGCCTCCCGGACCGGGATCCTTCCACTGAAAAGGTTGCGCCTAACTAAAATTACCCTTACTATTTAGGTTGGTCGGATTGAAATTATATTGATACTGATGCGTCTTCACTTGCGGAATGGTAATTCAGCAGCGTAAACGCCTCGGTTTCGAGGGGACCTTCGGGGGCTTCCATGAGAACAGGGCAAAACAGCTCGAGACGCTTCAGAGTGTCCGATGCCGACAGGCATTCCGCTGGCTCCCGGCTCCGTTACGCACTCAACACAGCCGCCCGGAGCGGCCTCGCGGCCGGCCTCCTCATCAGCCTCTGGCTCATCGGCGCCTGGATGATCGGCTCCCTTCAGCAATTGGGCATCGATCTTCCTGAGATCGAGGTACTGAGGGCCCGCGAGGAAGCCGACTACGATGAAAACGATGATCCCCGGCTGGGCCAGGTTGAACCCTTCGTCCTGCTCCTGGGACCCGGTGAAGAACCTCCCCTGCGGCCGCTTGAGTTCGGCATTCCCCTCAATCCGGGAGCTCCGAATCTCCAGGCTCCAGACGCCGATCCGGCTGCACAAAACAGGATCGCGCCCATACTCGATCGCCAGGGCCCCGGAGACGATGAGCCGCTCGCCGAAGGCGGACCCGGAGACGATGAACCGCTCGCCGAAGGCGGACCCGGAGACGATGAACCGCTCGGAGATGGTGGTGGCGCCCAGATTCGCGAAGATGAAGGCGGGCGCTTCGGCAGAGACTTCGTTCCCAACGAGAGAGGCCTCGCGGGCCGTGCCGGAAACATCCCGGCCGGAGAAGATCTTCTCGACGGCAAATGGCTCCGCATGAGACTCCAGACGAATTACGTCAACCCGGGGGTGCTGGTTTTCAGTTCCGGTGGAACTTTCCTGACCACACAGACGATTCATCCCGAAGGCCAGGCTACAACGCCGCGGGATCCCACCAGCGGCCTCTTCAATGTCGCGGTCGACCTCAACGTCGACTGGCTTCAGGCCGCGCTTGACGACATCGATCTGCTGACTCCGGATATGGGTATTCTGAGCCTCGATGTGTCCCTGCACTCAAGCACCACGGGCGCGAGGATAGCCGGCGGCAGCTGGAGCGGACATGTTCGCGGTCTTCCCTGGATGAATTTCTCAGCCGATCTCCCGGAGCCGGGCAATGCCGCTCCCAAGCTCGGCAGGAAAAAGGGGCCGCGACAGGCAATAGGACTTCTAGAGGCAGCCATGAGGCGCAGGCAGCGTGTACGAGTGCGAGCCGAGTTGCACCCCAGGAGCGGAGACAGCTTCTACTTCCTGATCGGCTCTTCCAGTCGGCACAACCTGGTCCGAGCCCCCGGAGACAACTTCGAGTTCCTGCGGAATGTGGAGGTCCTCTCCACCGGAAGAATTCCCGGGCTCAACAGCAATCTCGAGTTCCACCTCGACAGTCCTTCCACGAACAGGACTGCCGTCCCCTACGTGGCTCTCTGGTCCTACCATATGGACAGAGGATGGGCCCGTTCCAGAGTCTATCTCGTCCCCTGAGACCGACGGTTGTAGATGCCCGCTTCCCCCTGCCTGCTAAACCGGGTTCCCCGGGGCCCTGAAACCCCATAGAAACCGTCCTTTTTGCCAATTACGGGTGTATACCGCTCTCCCGCAGACGATTGCCGGCCTCCAGCCGCTGCCAAGGCGTCGGTTAGCCGTTCCATCCCGCACAATAACGACCCTGCCTGTTCCCAGCCCTACCGGAATGTAAAGACCAGTGTGAACTTCTGACCAAAGTCTTGTCAAAATTCTGACAAGTCCATTTTCGTCCATCTTGTGGGATTCGCCTGGCCTCCGCACAACATTAGCTCCATTAATGACTTAGGAAAGAAGCTCCGTTTTTTCTTATTTGGCCTGAAGTTTGCTTTATGTCTCGGCGAGGAATGGCCTCACCCGGATAAAAAGAGACCACGAAAAAAGCAGGAGTATCTACCTTGGAGCCAGTTGAAACCGTAGTCGCACGTCTTCTCAAGAGCCTCACGGGCAAGACCGTTACCCACGAAGATATCTTCGAGCTGGCGGCGGACGCCTCGACGAACGCTTCCTACCTGGGACGCATTCTCAAGGCGCTCAAAAAAGAAGGAATCAAGGTTCTCGACTTTCCGACTACGGGCAAGAAAACCGGCAAAGAAGATGATCAATCGGCAGCTATTCGCAAGCTGGGCGATCCGATTCGCATGTATTTCAGCCAGATGTCCGGGATCTCCCTGCTCACGCGCGAACAGGAAGTCGAATACGCCAAGGAGATCGAAGCCTCGCGTATCAACCTCAGGCGTCATCTCTACGCCACCCGTTTCGGACAGCAAAGAGTGATCGAGCTCTTCAGGCTCATCATGAGCAAAGAAATCCTGATCGAGAAAGCTCTCGATGTGAATCTCTCGCAGAAAGGCGAGCGGGCGGAGTTCTTCAAGAGGCTCGAAAAGTCACTGGCGGCGGTCGAGAGAAACATCAAGGCCAACATCAAGGACTTTGAAACGCTGCGGAAGACTATCGCCGGACTGAACTTCCAGAAGACCGGCACCGCCGCGAAGAAAAAAAACACTACCAAGATCTCGAAGGGGCAATCGAAAAAGCCAGAGGTTGCCCGGATTCAGAAGCGGTTACTCCAGAGGATCCGGCGAACCGTCGGAATCATCGAGGAGTATCACATCAAGTTGAGTTATCTGGCGCGCTGGAAAAGCGCCCTGGTGCAGTTTGGGGAAATTATACGCAGGGTTTTGCCAAATCCAGTTCAGCGCCGACGCTACATTGATGATACCGCCCTGAGGGAAGTAAACGTCGCCCTCTTCGAGAACTACCAATCCTTCCTTCTACGCGCAGCCAGCGCTGAAGAAGAGTTCCTCCGTTACGAGAGAGCTAAAAGCAGCCTGGCTTCGGGCAACCTCAGACTCGTGGTAAGTGTGGCGAAGCGGTACCGCAAACGGGGCCTTTCCTTCCTGGACCTTATCCAGGAAGGAAACACCGGTTTGATGCGGGCGACGGAGAAGTTTGAATACCGCAAGGGCTTCAAGTTCTCCACCTACGCCACCTGGTGGATCCGACAGGCGATATCGAGGGCCATCGCTGAGAAATCCCGCATGATCCGGTTACCCGTCTACATGTCGGAAACCATGACCAAGCTCATG
>JAKUSY010000102.1 GCA_022451445.1 Planctomycetota bacterium | reverse complement strand
CAAGATCGCGGTCGATGCCTACGTCAGCATGGCCAGGGTCCTCGGCGCCGGGGTCGAGACCTCCGGCGAATACTATTACCTCCATTCCAAGGCGGCCAACGCCTTCAAGGATGCGAAGGGAAAATACGTTACCGCCGAGATCGAGAAGATTCGCAAGAACAAGAGGGCGGATTGGCGCGGGCGCCTCCTGATCCTCGACGCGGCCTGCTTCAAGTCCGATCTCGATCTCGAGGCCTCCTGCATCGAGGCGCTCGATGACAAGGCTCCACAGATTGTCAGGCGCAGCCTGCATTACCTCCGGCGATCGAAGAAGGTTCCCATCGTCGAAAAGATGGTGGAGCGCTATGTCGCCATCGAGACGAAGAGACCCAGCGGCGATGCGGCCGAGTGGGAGCGCGCTCTCCTCACCTTTCAGTCCTCGCTGCAGCAGATGCTGCATGTCGATCTGCCCGCCGCCGTGGACTGGAAGAACTACGTGGCGGCTCGCAAGGATCGGGCGGATTTCTTCGAGCCCGAGAAGAGGGGCTCGGCCAGGACCGCGCTGACGCTCTTTGGCGCCGCGGTCACGGGCAAGAATATCTGCTTCATTCTCGATGTCTCCGGCAGCATGCTCTCGACCGATCCCGCGCCCCGCGGCGCCGACGAGGCGACCCGCAGACGTACCGTTGTCGGCGACCCTGCCAGGAAGGGGCCGCGGGAACCTCCCGAGGAACGCCGGCGCATCACGCGCGCCAAGAAGGAGCTCGTTCGTGTCGTCAAGGCGCTGCCCAGCGATGTGAAGTTCAATCTCGTTTCTTACTCCAGTGATGTGGATCCCTGGCAGGAGGCGATGGTGAAGTCCAGCAAGGGGAACAAGCAGGAGGCGGGGAAATACGTGGAGGAGCTCCGGGCGGAGGGGGTCACCGTGACCGATCTCGCCCTGGAGGAGGCCTTCAGCGATCTCTCCCTCGATACGATCTACCTGGTAACCGACGGCGCCCCGACCCATGTCGGGTCATCGGGGCAGGGAGATCCCGAGGATTCCGCGCAGATCGTTCGGGCGATCCATAAAAGGATGAAGGAACTCAATTTCCTCCGCGATGTGAGAATTTTCACTCTTGGCTTCAAGGGGGCCAAGGAGGAGTTCCTCAAGCGGCTTTCGCAGGATCACGGTGGCCGTTATGTCGCTATCGAGTAGGGCCCATCGAGCGAGGCTCACTGAAATCCGTTAGCTGGGGGCTTTTCGCCCGGGGCTCTCAAAGGTACCATTCAGTCGGCGGGACCATTCTGCGGATGGCCCCGGGTGACAGCCTTCTTCGAATGCTCGGCGTGGGAGTGGTGGTATGGCCGAAGGCAGGAAAAAATCCAGAGATGGGACGCGTTCGGTGGTCGTGGTCGAGGGCCTGCGGACTCCCTTCACCAGGGCGGGCGGTCCCCTGGCCCGGGTCCATGCCAGCGAGCTCGGCAGGATCCCGATGGAAGAGACCCTGCTTCGCCGGGGTGTCCCGGCCGCCGAGGTGGACGAGGTCATCATCGGTAATGTCGCCCAGCCGGCGGATTCGGCGAATATTGCGCGGGTGATCGCCCTGCGCGCTGGAATTCCCATCTCCGCCCCGGCCTCGACCGTTCATCGCAATTGCGCCTCCGGTATGGAGGCTATCACCACCGCCTTTGACAGGATTCGCTTCGGCTATTGTGAGCTCGTGGTCGCCGGTGGGGTTGAGTCGATGTCGGGTATCCCCTTCCTCTACCAGGAAGGGACCCGCGACAAGTTTGTTCGCCTGGCCAGGTCGCGGTCAATTTTCGGGAAGCTCGCCGTGTTCACGAGCTTCAGGCTGGGAGATTTCAAGCCCGTGATCGGCATCGAGCAGGGACTCATGGACCCGGTCTGCGGGCTGAACATGGGGGAGACTGCGGAAAACCTGGCCCGGGAGTTCGCCATCTCCAGAGAGGAGCAGGATGAATTCGCCCTGCAGAGCCACCAGCGGGCCTGCATCGCCGGCGCGGCCGGCATCCTCTCGGAGGAGATTGTCGCTGTGCATGCCGGCGCGAACTACGAGGCGGTCACCGAAGATGTCGGTCCTCGCAAGGGCCAGTCGATCGATGCCCTGCAGAAGCTGAGGCCATATTTCGACAGGACCCTGGGGACCGTCACCGTCGGGAATTCCTGTCCGCTCACCGATGGGGGAGTCGCTCTTCTGCTTGCGAGCGAAGAGAAGGCGGCCGAGCTTGGACTCGAGCCCCTTGGACGGATAGTGTCCTACGCCTACCGTGGTTGCTCTCCGGGGAGGATGGGGCTTGGCCCCGCATTCAGCACGCCGATCGCCCTCGAGCGGGCGGGCTCCTCATTGAAAGACATGGACAGGATAGAGCTGAACGAGGCCTTCGCGGCCCAGGTGCTCGCCAATTGCGCGGCGTTCGACTCGGCTGCCTTCGCCGCCGGGGAGCTTGGACTGTCCGAGCCGATCGGAGAGCTCCCTTTCGATAGGCTCAACGTCAATGGAGGAGCCCTCGCGCTTGGTCACCCGGTCGGAGCCAGTGGGGCCCGCATCGTGCTCGCCCTGCTCAAGGATCTTCGCCGCCGGGGACTCGGCCGGGGACTCGCCACCCTCTGTGTCGGGGGCGGGCAGGGCGGCGCCGTGGTGGTGGAGGCCATCGAATGACCGGCGGGAAAAAAAGTTCCAATACCGCCGCCTGGACCGTCGAGCCCGCCGAAGACGGGATCTCCTTTCTCGTATTCGATCTGCCCGGGCATAAGGTCAACAAGCTCAGCGAGGCGGTCATCGAGGAGCTGGACCGGGTCCTCGACGAGGTGGCCTCGGATAAGAGTGTTCGGGGACTGGTGGTCATCGGCGGCAAGGAAGACAGCGGGACCTTTATCGCGGGGGCCGATATCGCCGAGATTCGTGCGGTTACGGATCGGCAGGAGGCCACCGGCCAGGCCCGCCGGGGACAGGCGGTTCTCTGCAAGCTGTCCTCCATGCAGGCTGTCACGGTCGCGGCAATTCACGGCAACTGCCTTGGCGGCGGTGCCGAGCTGGCCCTGGCCTGTGATTTTCGAATTGCCAGCGATTTCGAGAAGACCCGGCTCGGTCTTCCCGAGGTTCAGCTCGGTATCATTCCCGGGTTCGGTGGGACCCAGCGTCTGCCGCGGCTCATCGGCCTGGCCCGCGCCATGCCCATCATCCTTACGGGGAAGCCGCTTGACGCGCGCAAGGCGCTGAAGCTTGGAGCCGTCGATGAGGTGGTCCATCCGGGCAGCCTCAGGGATTCCAGCCGGGCTTTCGTCGCCCGGGCGCTGGCGGGAAAGGGCAAGTCCTACCGTCCCCGCTCCCGCGCGCGCAAGCGTTCGCTGCTGATGCGATTCTTCGAGAGTACGGGGCCAGGCAGGAGCTATATGCAGTCGCGGGCCCTCAAAGACATCCAGCGCAAGGTGGGAAAGCACTATCCGGCTCCCCGCAGGGCCCTCGAGGCGATGGTCGTGGGCCGCGGAATGTCGCTGGAGGAAGGCCTGAAGCTCGAGGCAAAGCTGGTTGGCGAGCTTGCCGTCTCGGATGTCTGCAAGAACCTGGTCGATATTTTCCTTACCAGCGAGGCTGCCCGGCGAGGTGATCCGGGCGGGAAGAAGGGCAGGGGCTCCGCCCGCGCGCCCGACAAGGGTGGACTGGTCGGTTTGCTGGGCGCCGGGGTCATGGGAGGCGGACTTGCCGCCCTGGTGGCCAGGAAGGGATACCGGGCCCGGATGAAGGACATCAGCAGGGAGGCCATCACGGCCGGCTACCAGCGCATCGATGAGATCTTCCGCGGCAGGGTCGAGCGCGGGAAAATGAAGAAGAGCGAGGTCATCAACCTCATGGCCAGGATCAGCGGGGCTACGGATTACGCCGGATTCAGCTCGGCGGGGCTCGTTATAGAGGCCGTTGTCGAGGATATGGAGATCAAGAAAAAGGTCCTCCTCGAGGTGGAGGCCGAGCTCGCAGGGCACGTGGTCTTCGCCTCGAATACCTCGGCTCTTTCCATCGAAGAGCTGCAGAACGCTGCGAAACGGCCAGGCCGGATCGCGGGGCTGCATTTTTTCAACCCGGTTGAACGCATGCCCCTGGTCGAGGTGATTTGCGGACCGAGGACCACCGACGCCGCGATGGTCGCGGTTGAGACCTTCGCTCGCAGCCTGGGCAAGATCCCGGTGCGCTGCAAGGATGGCCCCGGCTTCCTGGTCAACCGCGTGCTGGGAGCCTACCTCAACGAAGCTGTCCGGCTGGTGGAAGAGGGGTATTCACCCGGGGTGATGGACCAGGCGATCAGGGATTTCGGGATGCCCATGGGGCCTCTCGAGCTGATTGACGAGGTGGGCCACGATGTGGCCTCCAAGGTCGCCAGGATTCTCCATATAGGCCTGGGCGAACGAGCCCGTCCTCCGGCGCTTCTCTCCAGCCTGGGCGGCGATCCCTCGGTCCTCGGCAGGAAAACGGGCCGGGGCTTCTACCTCCACGGGGGCAAGGATCGCGGCGGGAAGCTGAAACTTAACGGGAAACTTTTTTCGAAGATCGGAAAAAAGACCTCGGGCTTCAAGACCCCCGCCGCCGGACTCTGGGTCCAGAGGCTCATCTACCCCATGATCAACGAGGCGGCCTTCGCGCTCGAAGACAAGGTCGTCGAGGCGGCATCGGATGTGGATCTCGCGATGGTTTTCGGGACCGGCTTCGCTCCCTTTCGGGGAGGGCCGCTGCGTTACGCCGACAGCATCGGGATCGGAGCGGTTGTCGATGGGCTGAAGGGATTGGGCGAATCAAGGCTCACTCCCTGCGATCTGCTGGAAAACCTGGTGGCTCGCGATGAGGGCTTCTATCCCCGCCGGAGGGATCCAGGCGATTGAGACTCCGTTGCGCGGCGAAGAAACCCGCATCGTGATTACTTTGTGCTGATTGACTGCTCTCGAAGCTCACCTATAATTCCCGTTTCGATAAGCTTCTTTTTTTCATGGTGCCGAGATGACAGGGTTCAGCAACGCCATTCCTTCTGATGCCTCTTATGTGAGGATCGAGCCGGGCCAATTCGCTGGCGGTACGGTTTCGCTGCCGGGCTCCAAGAGCCTGACCAATAGGGCGCTGCTCATATCGAGCCTGGTCCAGGGAGAGTCGATCCTGATGAATGCTCTCGATTGTGATGACTCCCGTCATCTCAGCGGGGCGCTGAAGGCGCTTGGGGTCAGGATCGGCTCGGAGGCAGGCGGCCCGAGATGCGCATCGAAGGATGCCCTGAACTTCACGGTCAGCGGGGGCCTCGATGGTTATTCAGTCAAGGAGGGAGTCTACGACCTCGGCAACGCGGGTACCGCCACTCGCTTTCTCACCGCGGCGTTGACCGTTTCCGGGGGCAATTACGTGGTCGATGGCGATGAGAGGATGCGCCAGCGTCCGATTCATCAATTGGTCGAAGCTCTCCGGGGGCTCGGCGCCGAGGTCAGCTGCCCCTCGGGATGTCCTCCAGTGGAGATCGGTCCCCGTGTCCTCCAGGGAGGCAGGGTCAACATCGCGGGTAATACCTCCAGCCAGTTTATCTCCGCCATACTCATGGTGGCGCCGATGGCGCGTGAAGACGTCGAGGTTCGCCTTGTTGGCGAGGTTCTCTCGGCGCCCTACCTCGAGCTGACCCTCAGGACGATGCAGGATTTCGGGGTGAGGGTGGATATCCACGATGACGAGAGCGATGGGCAGCTGGTCTATCACGTTGATTCGAGGAAGTGGTACAAATCCAGGGAGTATTTCGTCGAGGGGGACGCATCGACGGCCAGCTATTTCTTCGCGGCGGCGGCCCTCACCGGGACAACGGTCCGGGTCGAGGGAGTCGGGAAGGTGTCACGCCAGGGCGATCTGCGATTTGCCGATGTCCTGGCTCAGATGGGCTGCCACGTAAAGAAGGATGTCGACTCCATCACCGTGACCGGTCCCAAGGAGATGCTCGAGGGGGTGGTCAACAATTGCTCTGACATGCCGGATATCGTTCCCACCCTGGCGGTCGTCGCGGCTTTTTCCAGGGGACGTACCCGTCTTCACGGTGTTCCGCACCTTCGGTTCAAGGAGAGCGATCGGATCGCCTCCGTCGCCAGTGAACTCAGGAAGCTGGGGGTCGAGGTGCGGGAGCTCGATGATGGGCTCAAGATCAACGGACCCGATGGTCCCGATGGTTTTTCTCTCCACGGGGGGCGGATTGACTCCTGGGGGGATCACAGGATCGCCATGGCGCTTTCCCTCGCTGGCCTGTTGATCCCCGGAGTGGAGATAGGTGATCCCCAGGTGGTCACCAAGTCCTATCCGGGCTTCTTCGAGACGATGAGCGGCCTTGGCGGGAGGTCCGTGTTCTACTCCGCCGAGGGCACTGAGCTGGTCGTGGGAGAGGGGGAGTCATGAACGCGAGTGTGGATTCCTTTGACGTGATCGTCATTGGTGGCGGCCACGCGGGGATCGAGGCAGCCCTGGCCGCGGCGCGTATGGGCGCGACCTCGGCCCTGGTAACCCTCGATGCGGGCGCCATCGGCAGGATGTCCTGCAACCCCGCTATCGGGGGCCTCGGCAAGGGGCAGATGGTTCGCGAGCTCGATGCGCTGGGCGCGGAGATGGGGCGGGCGGCGGACTCCAGCGGAATCCAGTTCCGCCTGCTCAATACCCGCAAGGGGCCGGCGGTGCGAGCCCCCCGCGCCCAATGCGACAAGCATCGCTACCAGGACTACATGGTTCGGCTTACCTCTTCGGTCGAGGGGCTGAGCGTCATCGAGGGGAAGGTCTCGGCCCTGCTGCTGGGCTCGAGCACCGGCGAATCCGCGAAGGTGACGGGAGTGAGGTTGAGCGATGGCAGCGAGCTCGCGGGGAGCTCGGTGATCCTGACAGCGGGCACCTTTCTACGCGGACTCATGCATTGCGGCGGGGAAAAAGCGAGGGGAGGACGCGTCGGTGAGGATTCTTCCTATGGACTGTCTGATTTTCTCGAGGACCTGGGCTTTTCGCGCCGAAGGTTGAAGACCGGCACCCCGGCGAGGGTGGAAGCTGCAACCGTTGATTTTTCCCAGACGACTGTCCAGCCGGGAGATGAAGCGCCCTCTTTTTTCTCCTTCGATACCAGCGGCTGCGCCCTTGAACAGGTCAATTGTCACATCGCCTGGACCAATCCGCAGGCCCACGAGATCATCAGGGAAAATCTCCATCGGGCTCCGATGTATTCCGGGCAGATCAAGGGGGTCGGGCCGCGGTACTGTCCCTCGATAGAGGACAAGGTCGTCCGGTTCGCGCAGAAGGACCAGCACCAGCTCTTTCTCGAACCGGAGGGGCTCGACACCTCCTGGGTATACCTCAATGGAATCTCCACCAGCCTTCCCGGCGATGTCCAGGAGAGGGTGCTGCAGACGATCCCTGCGCTGCGGAACGCGAAGATTCTTCAATACGGCTATGCCGTGGAGTATGACTTCTTTCCCCCGACCCAGATCGGGCCGACCCTCGAGACGCGCGCGGTGGAAGGACTTTATTTCGCCGGCCAGATCTGCGGCACCAGTGGCTACGAGGAAGCGGCCGCGCAGGGGTTCCTGGCAGGGGTCAACGCGGTGCTTCGCTGCCGCGGGGAGGAGCCCTTCCTGCTGGACAGGTCTGAGGCGTATATCGGCGTGCTGGTCGATGACCTCGTCAAGGAATGCCCGATGGAGCCCTACAGGATGTTCACCTCGCGGGCGGAATACAGGCTCCTGCTCAGGAGCGACAACGCCGACCTCCGCCTCTGTGAGAAGGGACACCAGCTGGGCCTGGTTTCAGACGAGCGAATGAGGGCGGTGGAGAAGAAGAGAGCGGAGGTCTCCGAGCTGCGTGAATCGATCGAGCGGGGCAGCTCCGGCGGCGTCTCGCTGGCCAAGCTGCTGCGCCGTCCGGGTGAGAGCCTGAGGAGCCTGGCGCGGAGCACATCCGAGGTCGGAGGGTTGCTCGACGGGAATGGATTCGATGAACGGGTTCTCGAGCAGGTCGAGATCCAGGTCAAGTACGCGGCCTATATCGACCGCCACCTGGCGCAGGTGGAGCGCTTCAAGCGGCTGGAGAACATGGGCATCCCCGAGGCTTTTGATTACGCCTCGATTTCCGGGCTGCGTAATGAATCGACCGAGAAGCTCGAGAATCTCCGCCCTCTCTCGGTGGGGCAGGCGTCACGGATCTCGGGGGTGACTCCCGCCGATATCGGAGTGCTGCTCGCCCACCTGGACACTCCGCGTTCGCGAAATTCCGAGGATGCCCCGGGCGGCATTGAACCATCATGACGGAACCACTATCGGAGAATCGGAAGCCGGAATTTCTGCGCGGCGTGCGGCCGGATCCCGACTTCGAGATCCTCGAGGAGAGCTCGCTTTATGATGGGGAGTTCGTGAGCCTGTCGATGTTGCGCTGCCGTCTCCCCGGCGGCGGCGAGAGCTCCCAGGTGAGGATCGAGCTGCCTGCGGTGGTGGCCATCGTCGCCCTGCTCGATCCATCCCCCGGGGATGGCGGCGGCGTCCGGGTGGTTCTTCTCGAGCAGTTGCGGCCCGCGATCGGCGGCCGCATCTTCGAAATTCCCGCCGGCCACGTAGAGGCTGGAGAGTCTCCTCGCGAGGCGGCCCTGCGGGAGCTGGCGGAGGAGACGGGCTACAGGGCGGGTAAGCTGGAGGCCCTGGCCGTTCGGGGTGTTCTCCCCGAGAGCGGCGCACCCGCCGGTCTTGGGGAGACGCCGCCGGAGGTGGGCCAGCAGGAGCTCGGAGCAGACCGCGAAGTTCGCGGCCTCCCCCTCCG
>JAKUSY010000101.1 GCA_022451445.1 Planctomycetota bacterium | reverse complement strand
AGGGTGAGTGTGCCCTTCTCGGTCCGCCCTCCAACATCCACCTCGGCGGTATAGAGCCGGCAGAAATATCCTCGGAGGCGCACCTGCTCCATATGCCCAAGGTCTGCCGACTGGTCGGTGAGGGTATAGACGAGATGCATCATCTCGTTTTCATCGTAGATGTAAGACCGGTAGAGCCTGTTGGTGTCCAGTGGGTTCGAGTCACTTGGAAGGGCCGCCAGCTGCAGAACGTTCCGTCCCTTTTCCTCCCTGATAATATTCGCCCTCACCTCGACGAGCTTACCGCGATAGAGGTCCGGCTTCTCGAGGAGAGAGGCGAAGACCTGCGCCCGCTTCGCGGTACTCATCACCGGCTCTTCAGGAGTCTTCCCGGCAACAAGGTCCGACCGAATTTTATGCGCTAGGTAGACGACGCCCTCTTCATGGATCGTCCCGAAACGCTCGACGTTACCGGTTCGGTCCCGTGCCGCCGCCGCGGCCAGGACCTCGGGCTTCTCGACGAACGGCTCGAGCTGCTCGACGGGCGCGACCTCCCCACCGGAAGAGAACGGATCGTCGGCACCCTCAACCGGTTCGAACTCCTGGCTGTAGGGATTGGGGATGTCGAAGGGCGTGCCGTCGAGAATGCTGCTGCCTCCAGCGGGTTTGTCATTACCCTGCTGGAAAAAATTCCACATCAGTCCACCGATAACGAGGGTTAAAATAACCAACATCATGAACTTCGGCCCCAGGCTGCTGGGCTTGGGATCGCCTGAGTCCTTCTGTGCGGGATTGGAGGGGAATATGTTCATTGCCACAGTGCTCGCTTTTCCACGGGACTGTTATTCTGGCGCAAGAACCCGTGAAAGCAAAAGGGACATCAAGCGTGGGGAGCCCTAGTTCAGACCGGTAATGTACTTTATCTTCGGTGAAAAGTCGGCTTGAGACCCGCAGGAAGGCTCAAATCGAGGAAAGAAAGTCGTTGAGTACCGCCGCCGCTTTCGCATTGGCGCCGGGCATCAGGCAGGCCTCCTTCAATTTGCGGAGTCGGCCGACAACCTCCGCTCTCTTCTCTTCGTCATCCAGAAGCTCGCGGGCAAGCGGCGCGATGGGCTCGAGCTCATTGTCGCTGCGCAGAAGCTTTTCGAAAACGGTGGCCTCGCCGGCATTCGCCGCGCATCCGAGAATGTTGGGAAGAGTGAACCAGGGAGTGACGCTGAAGAAGCCCTTGAACAGCCAGTACCCAAGGCGGCTCACCTTGTAGAAAACGAGCATGGGCTTCTCGAACCAGGCAAGCTCCAGCGAGGCCGTACCGGAAGCGACCAGGGCCAGGTCACAGGCGCTCATCAGCGGTCTGCAGTCTCCCTCGATGATCTCCGTCTTCAACCCGTGGCTGCTCGCGGCGGAGACGATCACATCGACGAAATCATCTCGAAGAGCCGACACCGCGATCCGGTGCCGGTCCGGGTCCAGCTCCATCCGGGCGAGGAGATTAAAAAAAGAGGAGGAGAGCCCCTCCACCTCCTGCCTGCGACTGCCCGGGAAAACCCCGATGAGCTTCTCATCGGCGGAAATACCCAGCGAATTTCGAAGCTCCTCCCCGAGGTTGTCATCGAGAGCCGAGAGCTCATCCGCGAGCGGATGACCGACGTAATGAACCGGGACCCTGTCGTTACTGTAGAGCTCCTCCTCGAAAGGAATGATGGGAATCAGGAGGTCGGTATAGCGCAACACCTTGCGCCGCCGCCAGGGAGCCCAGGCCCAGATCTGCGGACAGATATAGTAGACCACGGGCACTCCTCTCCAGCGTGCCAGGCGCGCCAGGAGGAAGTTGAAGGCCGGAGCATCGACGAGCAACACGGCCGCCGGCTCGAGCTCCCGCAGCAGGCGGTCAAACCGCTTCAGCAGGCTGAAGTAGCGGCCGATGCTCAGGAAAAAACCGAATCCGACGCTGGAAAACGCGGTCGGGTCGGCATCGATGACGCAGCCGGCCTCCCTCATGCGCTCACCGCCGAAGCCCCGGCACTCGATGTCGGGTCTCGAGCCGTGCAACTCCTCTATGAGGTGGGCGAGGTGGAGATCGGCCGATGGCTCCACGGCGGAGACAAGCAACCTGGTCTTCGTTTCAGCCTTCTCAGTAGACAAAAAATACCTTCTTACACTATAAAACGATCCACATGAAAGTACCGAACAGCTCCAGAGAATTCAGCCAGGTCCTGTCATCTTTCACTAACTACGAAAGGTTGCAAACCTTCCGTTACGACCAGGAAAGTTTTGACCTCCGCAGAATGGAGGCCCTGGCGGCCGCGCTCGGCAATCCCCACAATCACTACCCCGCTGTCCACGTTGCCGGCACCAAGGGAAAGGGCTGCACCTGCCTGATGCTGGAGGCTTTGCTGAGAGCCGAAGGCCTCGCGGTAGGAACCTACACATCTCCTCATATCGAGCACCTGCGCGAGAGGATCCGCATTGGCGGAAAGTCGATCAGTGAGGATACCTTCATGCGAACCGTGAACTCCGTATTGCCCCTCACAGAACCGGCTGACGGGGAAAACGCCAGCCCTACCTTCTTCGAATTGCTGACGGCCATGGCCATGCTATGCTTTGCCCGCGCCGGTGTCGATATAGCTATCTTCGAGGTTGGCCTCGGGGGACGCCTCGATGCGACAAATATCCTGTCCGCCCGCTGGAGCGCCATCACCAGCCTTGGACTCGAACATACCCGCCTGCTGGGCGACACGCTCACCTCCATAGCCAGGGAAAAGGCCGGCATCCTGCGGGAAGAAACCCCCCTGGTAACCGGCGACCTACCGGCTGAAGCCCGCGAGGAAATCAAACGGATCGCGACGGAAAAAAATGCCCCCTGGACTGTAGCCGACCCCGGCTCCATAACCCGCTCCAGCCACGGACTCATCGAGATCGAGGGAATACCCGGACCCATCAGCGCGCCCACGGTTCGGGGGCCGGGCCTGCGCGCCGATCTCGCCGTGGCCATGTCCCTCTACCACGCCGTATTGGATCACCTGGACAAGACGCCCGGTATCAACCAGCTGCGTGATGCCCTCGAGAATCTACGCCTTCCGGCCAGGGTCGAGATCTTTCCGGGTCCACCGTTGAGCTGTCTCGATGCGGCTCATACCCCGGAGTCGATGGCTTCCCTGCGGCTGGCGCTCGAGGAGATCGAATTCCCCCAGCCCCGGGCGCTGATCTTCTCGCTCTCGAGCGACAAACGCCGGGAAGATGTCCTGGCGGAGGCGGCCTCGATCGCCGATGAGATCATCTTCACCCTGGCCGACGAGACACGCTCCATTCCCCCGGCAGAGCTGCGCGACGCGCTGGGACGGGGACAGGTCATAGAAGATCCCCTCGAGGCGCTCGAGCACGCCCGGCGCGGTGGGTTGAATCCCATCATCACCGGGTCTTTCTACCTCGCGGGATCCCTGCGTCCCCACCTTCGGGAGAAATCCGAATAAACGGAACTGGGTCGGGCTCAGGAGCCGTCGTCATCCTCGCTGGCGGCGCTCACCGGCTCCGAGGGTTCCGAGACTTCTGCTTTTCCTGTCTCGCTCTCGCCGGCTTCTTCGGCAACGGGCGGTTCCTCAGGTTCAGGGAAATAGAATCTTATTTCCCCTTTAATCTCAGGCTTCATCTGCCCACCGACCGTGTTGTCACAATCCTTGGCATTGCAAGAGAGTTGCGCCCCTCCAGCTTCAGCTTTTATTTCACCGGACATGAACAGCTTACTAAAAGCCAACCAACCCCCGAACTTCGTCTCATAATCACCCTTGTCGTCGTCCAGACGAAAACCTGGTTCCCAATCGGTGCCTTCTGCCCTCTGTTCCCAATCGGTGTAATTCTCCTCCCCGCAAGAACAGTGGAGTTTATATCTAGTAAAGTATTCCATCCTGAGCCCGATGACTTTTTTCCCTTTGAAGTCACCCCTGAGAAGCCCCTCTGCAAGCGCGTCTTCAATCTCCTGCTCCACTGTACGGCGCAGAGGCCGGGCACCGTATTCAGGCTTGAAACCCTTATTGATCAGATACTCCCTGACCTCATCATCGAGACTGATCTTGAGCCCCTGTTCGTTGAGTCGAGTACGAACATTCCTCAACTCGAGCTCGATAATTTTCCTAAGATCGCCCACGTTGAGCCTGCTGAAGGTAATCTGATCATCGAGCCTGTTGAGAAATTCCGGGGGGAAATACTTCTCGACCTCCTCATTGAGCTCGTCCTCCATGTTCTGCTGATCACGCTTTTCGTCAATCCTGGTCGGACTGAACTTGGCCTTGGTCTTGTTCATGATGATGTCCGCACCGATGTTGGACGTCATGATCAGGATGCAATTTCGGAAATCGATATGGCGCCCGAAGCTGTCGGTAAGCTGCCCCTCCTCCATTACCTGCAGGAGCATATTGTAGACGTCCGGATGGGCCTTTTCGATCTCGTCAAAGAGCACGACGGAGTAGGGACGGCGACGAATCTTCTCGGTCAGCTGGCCGCCTTCCTCGAAACCGACGTAACCGGGAGGGGCTCCCACCAGCCTCGAGACATTGTGCTTCTCCATATACTCCGACATGTCGATCTGGATGAGCGCATCCTCTTCGCCGAAGATGAACTTGGCCAGGGCCTTGGCGAGGAGGGTCTTTCCGACCCCGGTCGGTCCCAGGAAGAGAAACGAACCCATGGGGCGGAGCGGATCTTTCAGACCTGAGCGAGAGCGGCGCATAGTGTTGCTCAGCCGCTTGATCGCCTTGTCCTGCGAGATGACCGTTTTGTGCAGGTGGTTCTCCATCTCCAGAAGACGCTCTGTGGCATCTTTGTCCAGCTGGGTCAGGGGAATACCCGTCATCTTGGAGACGGTCTCGGCGATCACTTCCGCATCGACAGTGCCGCCGCTCTCGGAGGATTCTTCACGCCACTCCTTCTCGAGCTTTTCCTTTTCCTTTTTGAGCTTGTCGGACTGGTCGCGCAGGTTGGCTGCGCGCTCAAAATCCTGCTGGGCGACCGCCTCTTCTTTCTCCCTGTTGAGGCTCTCGATCTCCTTCTCGGTGTCACGGAGCTCAGGCCGGCGAGTCATCGCCTTCATCCTGACCCGGGAACCTGCCTCATCGATCACGTCGATGGCCTTGTCAGGCAGGAACCTGCTGGAAATATAGCGGGTGGAGAGCTCCACAGCCGCTTCGAGCGCCTCATCCTCAAACACCACGCGGTGATGACTTTCGTACCTATCCTTAAGACCTTTGAGGATTTCAACCGTCTCCTCCTTCGTAGGAGGATTGATGATGATGGTCTGGAAGCGGCGCTCCAGCGCTCCATCCTTCTCGATGAACTTGCGGTACTCATCGAGTGTCGTGGCTCCGATACACTGCATCTCTCCGCGGGAAAGAGCCGGCTTGAGAACGTTGGAAGCATCGATGGCTCCCTCCGCCCCTCCGGCGCCTACGAGAGTGTGGAGCTCATCAATAAAGAGAACGACGTTCTTGACCCTGCGAACCTCGGTCATCACCGCCTTGATCCTCTCTTCGAACTGGCCGCGGTACTTAGTGCCGGCAACCATCATCGCCAGGTCAAGCGTGACGATTCGCCGATCCCGCAGAATCTCGGGAACGTTGCCATTGATAACGTCCTGCGCGAGTCCCTCGACGATGGCTGTCTTGCCAACGCCGGGCTCACCGAGAAGAACCGGATTGTTCTTGGTTCTTCGGGCCAGGATCTGGATCACGCGCTCAATTTCATCATGACGCCCGATGACCGGGTCCAGCTTGTCATCCCGGGCCAGCTCGGTCAGGTCACGGCCGAAGGCATCGAGGGCCGGTGTCTTGGAGCGACCTTTCTTGCCTTCCGCGGAAGAAGACTGGGGAATGGAACTCTCTGCCTCGGAATCGGCTCCGAGCAATTCCAGCACCTCGAATCTCACATCTTCGAGCTTCAGGTTGAGGTCGAGCAGGACCTGCGCGGCCACACCATCGTTCTCGCGAATCAGGCCCAGCAGAAGGTGTTCTGTACCGATGTAGTTGTGCCCCAACTCGTTGGCCTCCTCCATCGACAACTCGAGCACCTTCTTGGCACGCGGTGTGAAGGGAAGCTGCCCCATGGTGACCATCGAGGGTCCGGACTGGACATTCTTTTCGATCTCGGAGCGGATCTTGCTGATCTCCACTCCCAGGTTCTTCAGGACATTGGCCGCAACGCCACTGCCCTCCTGGATGAGTCCCAGCAGTATGTGCGCGGTGCCGATGAAGGCGTGGTTGAATCTCTGCGCTTCCTTGCGCGCCAGGGCCATGACCTTTCGGGCTCGATCTGTAAATTTGTCAAACATTTGACCTTATGCCTCACTCTTTTGCCTCATCGCTCTGTTCGAGCTGCGATGGACCTCGGTTTTTCCTTTAAATACCGCACCCGGGATTTCTTCAGGCCTGTGTAGCGAACGCATGGCGATCTGGATTACTTCCTCTCCACCAATCTTCAACATTCTTCAACATTCTTCAACTCTCGCCAACAGCGAAAAACCCAAAACCCTGGCGGCTTCCGCCGACAGACCCGAGGACGTTTGACTATTCTGAGACTGTTTCATCGTATTTCAAGCGATAGTTGCCGGGGACGTCCGGCAACTCATCAGTCACTCCCCTGCAATCTTTTCCTGATGTAGGATGCGCGAACCACATCGCGCTCGGTTTCATCGAGTTGTATTTCATTCTGCTTCTGAAGATGCGCGGGCTGGGTGAAGAGAAACAGCTCGTTGATCACGTCCATCTTGACCTCCTGAATGATACCGAGGCTCACACCCATCCGAACGCTGGAGAGATACTCCATGGTCTCCTCGCTCGCTATCATCCTGGCATGCTTCAGCTGTCCGTAAGCCCGCCAGACCTTGTCCTCCAACACCTCATGCTTTTGTTGCATCAGGTTGTTACGAACCGTCTTCTCGTATTCTATGATCTTGGGGATGACCTTCTCGATCGTCTCGATAATATCCGTCTCGGACTTCCCGAGAGTCGACTGGTTCGAGATCTGGTAGAAATCGCCTGAGGCCTGGGTGCCTTCGCCGTAGAGGCCGCGAACGATGAGGCCAATCTTCGAGACCGCCTGGAATACCTTGTCAATCTGGCGGGTCATGACCAGGGCGGGAAGATGCAGCATAACAGAAGCCCTCAGGCCTGTTCCCGCGTTCGTCGGACAGACAGTCAGGTAGCCGAATTGGGCCGAGAAGGCGAATTCGAGACAACTCTCGAGCCTTGTGTCCTCCGCATCCACTCGCTCCCATGCCTCGCGAAGCTGCAACCCGGAGCACAGCCCCTGGATCCGCAGATGGTCTTCCTCATTGACCATGATACTGACCGTCTCATCGAGGGCCAGGCCGACACCCCGGGCTCCCTTGCCGAAGGCATGCTCACGACTGATGAGATGACGTTCAACCAGGAATTGCCTGTCGAGCATGGGCATGGTCTGCATACTGAAATAGCCCATGCCTTCGGATACGCAGGTATTGAGGAGCCTCTCACGAACCATCCGCTCCAACTCTCCCAGCTGCTGTTCATCCGCCGTAGAGAAGAACGGATAGCCGGCAAGATTACGGGCGAGCCGGATCCGGGAGCTGATCACGATATCAGCTTCAGGCCCCGTGCCGCCGAGCCATTCGCCAGGGCTGGCTTGAAGATCACTGAGTTCCATGTTTCCGGTGCTACCCTGTTCCAAGTGATTTCACTTCTATCAAAATTATCGAGAGAGAGAGACAGAGCTCCCAAGAGAGTTTACAACCCCGGGGAGCCTTCCTGGTGACGCTGGATCTCATCGCGAAGCTCAGCGGCCCGTTCGTAATCCTCCCCGCTGACTGCGCTGTCGAGCTCCGCGTATAACGCCTGCAATTCCTTCTGCTGGTTTACTTGTTCGCTCGCGTTGCTGGGTACCTTGCCCCGATGCTCGCAGCGACCGTGAATCTTCTCCAGCAGGTCACTGACCTTCACATTGAAACTGGCATAACATTCGGGGCAGCCGAATTTCCCTGATGACCTGAACTGCCTGTAAGTTGTTCCACACTGCCCGCAGGTTTCCGTTTCCGAGGCAGCCGAGACCCCCGGCAGGTTCTGAAAAATCGCCGGCAACTCGTCGGTCGCAACCTTTGGGGAGTTGCTCTTCTGCATATGACTTTTTATCGTGGCCCCCTGGGACTCCGCACAATCTTTGCAGAGGTGCAATTCCGCTTTGGAATTGTTTGAGACATCGACGAGATGCACCACCGCATCCTTTTCTTTGCAGGACTCACAATTCATGGACAACAGGCCCCCTAACGATAATTAGTTTCGCACTTCTTCGAAAAACGCACGCCAACAGACATAAAGGCCATTGCGCGCAGAGATTATAACACGGTTACAAACGAACTTCAGCGACCCGTAAAAGACACCCGAACTTTATCGGTATCAGGCCGAAAACCGGCGACCTCAGAGGAAAGCGCCAATAAACAATTAATCAAGAACCTCTATACTGCTCCCGGCCACAGTGGTTTTTTCGGCAAAAACACTCCTCTTCTATTGTTTCGGACTAATGACGACTCCTGCTTTACCCACAATCGCTACAGAGGCTATTCAGTAGCCCGAATCACCGGAGACGGCGACCTGTCGTGATACAAAAACAGTCCCCTCGGCCCCACCTGGGTATCTTTGTCAAAGCCCCGCTGCCGGGAACAGTAAAAACACGACTCGCCAGGACGATCGGAGGCGCCGCCGCCAGGACTCTTTACGCGGATATGGCGACGGATACCCTGCAATGGGCCCGCAAACTCAGCAATTGCCGCAAAACCGTCTTTTACACACCCCACGGGGCGCTTGAA
>JAKUSY010000100.1 GCA_022451445.1 Planctomycetota bacterium | reverse complement strand
TACCGTGGCGCCACCGGCAACTACACCCTCGAGGTATCTTCCGGGGGCGGCGGTCCGGGCCCCGGCCCCGAGAAAAGCGAAGATGTGCAGGACCTCGGACTCGGGAACGCGGTCGAGGGAAGCACCGCGGGCGGGGACAATACCGGCAGCGCCACCTGTGGGAGCTCGAGCCGGAGCTCGGATGCCATCTACCGTCATGTAGCCGACGAGGCGTGCCTCCTGATCGCCAGCACCTGCTCGAGCGGCTATGACACCGTTCTCTCGATCCATTCCGATTGTCCTCCGACCAACGAGAACCAGCTGGCCTGCAATGATGATGCCTGTGACCTGCAGTCGACTGTCGCCTACGAGGTGGCGGCCGGCGAGAGCTACTTCATCAGGGTCGCCGGGTACAATGGAGCCACCGGCAATTACAGCCTCGAATTGAGCTGTTCGGAGCCTCCTGAGAAGGGAGAAGGGGCCGACATTACCATCTCGAGCATGAGCGGCATTCGCCAGATGGGAAGGCTCGGAGGGGTGGTTGCTCTCTCCATGCAGTCGACGATCTGCAATATGGGCAGTGATGCGGTGGACTGGTACGGCAACCCGGACCCGCGTCATCCCTTCCTGGTTTTCAACCTCTACCGCATGAAGGACGGACGGCTCGAGCAGATTGGCCAGTCCTGGGCCAAGCATGGATTCGCGGCATCCCAGACCAGCGGCGTCTGCGGGCTGCCCTGCAGGACCGATGGAGATGGAGGCCTCGGCTCGGGCTGCGCTGACATCTATGGTGTCAGCACCAACGCCTCCCAGCGGACCTTCGGTCCCCGGCACGAGATCAACCCCTGGACAGGGGCGTTCACCTACGCCGGCTCGCATATCGACACGACGAGCCGCAACCACGACCCGGTGCAGCATCGCCTCGCGGTAAGGGATGCGGATCTCGATCCGGATGCCAACGATGGCGCCCGGTATTTTGCCGAGCTCTTTACGCTCTCCCACGATGACACCGATCACACCAACAGCCTGGGCTGGCAGGAGATCGACGTCTCCGGCAGTCCCGGCGGCACCTGGGACCTGGACTTCCGCCAGGTCATGGGGAACCAGGGCCCGGCGCTCGATGCCTGGGCTGGAGGCGCCAGAGCGGTCATTCCCGATGGAGAGCTGACCGAAGACGGCCGCTGCTATCTCGATCTGCATGTCAGCGAGAATGACAACGGCACCTACCGCTATGAATACGCGCTGTACAATCTCGACATGAACCGTTCGGTCTCCTCGCTGACGATACCCGTCGGCGCGGGTGTCGAGATCTCCGGCATCGGCTTCAAGGCGGTCGAGTCTTCCGATGACGGATTCAACAACGAGCCCTGGACCGCCGTGCGCAACGACGCCGGGGTGACCTGGTCAACCAGCCCTGTCGCCGAGCATCCGGACTCCAACCCTCTCGGCTGGGGCAACCTCTACAATTTCTGGTTCGATGCCAACGCGGCTCCTTCCGATGGGAGCGTGATGCTGGGAGTGTACAGAACGGATCTCGAGGGTCCGGATTCTTATTCGGGCGCCAGCCGGATTCCCGGCGGAGGCGTTGTTCCGCCGCCCGAAGGCGCCATCTTCCGGCGCGGCGATGTGGATGGAAACGGGACGGTCGAGCTGACCGACGCGGTCTTTATCCTGGGCTATCTCTTCCAGGGGCAGGGCGCTCCGGGTTGCCTCGAGACGGCCGACAGCGATGACAACGGCCAGGTCGACATCTCCGACGCCATCCGCCTGCTGGGCTGGCTCTTCCTCGGCGGCGAGCCCCTGCCGGCTCCCGGCTCCGAAGAGTGCGGCAGGGATCCGACGCCGGGTGACGCCGCCGAATGTGACTATGACAGCACGAGCTGCTGAGGCACGGACGGAACGGGTCGGCTGCCGCTGACGAAGAGGAGAGCTTGTGAACAGGTTGGTAGCGATTCTGGCGTGCGTTCTCTGCGGCGGCTGTTCTTCAGCCATCGCGCCTCGCGCGCCCGCTTCCGTCTCCCATACCGAGGTCATCGGGGCCTCGGTCGAGGGCCGGGAGATCCGGGTGGAGATTCTTGGCCGGCGCGGGCCGGCGCTTCTCATTTTCGGGGTCATCCACGGTAATGAGCCCCTCGGCGCCCCACTTCTCGAGCGTTTCCTGGCGCATCTCAAGGAGAACCCGGCCCTCTTCGCCGATCGCCGGCTGGTCGTGATCCCGGTCCTGAACCCCGATGGACTTGCCGGCAGGAGCCGCTACAACTCGCGTGGGGTCGATCTGAACCGGAACTTCCCGGCCTCGAATTTCAGGAAGAGCCGCCGCAACGGACCCTATCCCTCCAGCGAACCGGAGACGAAGGCCCTGATGAAGATGATCCGCCAGTTTCGCCCGTCGAGGGTGCTGGCGGTTCATTCTCCGCTCTTTTGCATGAACTATGACGGGCCGGCTGAAGACCTGGCCACCGCGATGGCCAGGGCCAGCGGCTATCCCCTCAAGGCCTCGATCGGCTATCCGACGCCGGGTTCACTTGGAAGCTACGCCGGCCGGGACCTGCGCCTGCCGACGATAACCCTCGAGCTCCCGGGGAAGATCACCGCAGAGAAGGCCTGGGAGGATCTCAAAGAGGCGCTGGTAATTTTCGTGAGCCGCTGAGGCCCGGTGGGACTCAATTGTTGACGGCGACCGCGGAGTCCCGTGGGACGTTTTTACCGGCGGTTTCGAAGGAGTCCGTCCATTTCTGCCAGTCCGTCTCGGCGGCCTTGACGGCGGTCTCGGCGTTGGCCGCCTCGGCCCTGGCCTGCTGGAGTTTTTCGCTGAGGGAGGAGAGGGCGCTCAGCTCCTTGCCACGGAGGGCCGCGAGCTCGGCTCCCTTGCCGGCGGCGGTTTCCGCCTGCCTGCGGCTTTCTTCCCATGCCTTCACGGAGTCCGCCAGCGCGCTGGCCAGGCCTTCGGAGGATTGCTTCAGGTCCGTGATGAGCTTGCCGGTCTCCGGGCTGTCGAGCTCCAGGGCCTCGGTCTTCGAGATGATCTCAGCCGCCTTGCTCGAGGAGCCGACGGCTTTTTCAAGCAGGTTCCTGGCCGTCTCGGCGGCGGCCTCGGCGGCCTTCTTCGCGGCCTCGGCGCTGGACTTGATCTCTGCGCGGAGATTGCCCAGGCGTGCCGCCGCGCCCTCGAGCGCCAGCTTGTTCTCCTCCACGGCGATCAGCCGGGTGGTGTGTTCCTTGCGCTTGAGGGCGAGCAGATTGAGGGCCTTGTCGATCTCGATGGCGGCTTTCCATTTATTCGCGAGGGCCCTGGCGGCCTGGAGGCCGGCCGCGGCCTTGTCCAGGGCGGTCTTCTGCGCGACGGCGGCCTCGTTGACCGTTTTTACCTGCGCGGTTAATTGAGCGAGACGGGTTTTCGCCGTACCCAGGTCAGCAGTGGACTTGTCGAGTTCTGATTTCGCGACGGCTCTTCGCTCGAGCGATTCCGAGACCTCCGTGGCAAGCCCGGCCGCCTTCTTCTGGGCCGCCGCCAGCGCCTCGGCGCTCTTTTTCAATTGGGCGGCGTCTTTTTTCTCGGCAGCAGCGAGCTTGCCGTGTTCCTCTTCGCGGGCGGCGAGCGCGGTGAGGGCATCTCCGAGGCTTGTGGAGGCCTTGAGAGCCCGGGCGCGGTTCTTCGCGAGCTCGACGGCGGCCCCGGCGGCGGCCTCCGTGGCGGCGCTGGAGGCTCCGGCGAGCTTCTCCATCTCGGCCTTCAGGTTGTTGGCCCCAGCCAGGAGCCGGGCCTGCTCCGCTGCGAGCTTGCCGTGCTCCGTCTCGAGGTCGGCAAGCGGCTCCCGGGCCTTCTCCAGGCGGCTTGTGAGGCTGACGGGATTCAGCGCCAGGGAGGCGACCCTCTTGCCGTCATCGGCGTTCCACATCCGGATCTCTCCGTTCCAGTCGCCCGCGATGATCCGTTTGCCGTCGTGGCTGACGGCTACCCGCAGGGCGAGGTCGCTGAAGGCTTCAAAGGCGCGTTTCTGCCCGCCGTTCTGATCCCAGAGCTTGGTCGTTTTATCGCGGCCGCAGCTCACCAGCTGGCCGTTGCGATGGAATTGCATGGCGAGCGCTCCTCCCCCGTGAGCGTTCCAGCGCTTGACCTGCCTGCCGTTGTCCATTTCCCACAGTCGGATGGTTGAATCTTCGCTCGCGCTGGCCAGGATGTTGGAGTCCGTGCGCCAGCTCAGCGCCGTGACGGCTCCTCCATGGCCCCGCAGGGCCAGGTATTCGCGCCCGGTTTGCGACTCCCATACATGGAGCCCGCCGTTGCGGTCCGCCGATGCGAGCAGGACTCCATCCGGGCTGAACTCGATCGAGAAGATCCAGTTGGTGTGCTTCTTGATGTCGTGCAGCAATTCGCCATCGCTGGTCGAATAGACGCGGAGCATCTTGCTGGAGCCGCCGAGAGCCACCATGCTGTGGTCACTGGAGATGTCGGCCGCGAGGACAGAGTCGTATTCATCCCCGATCTCGAGAATCCTTTCGCCTGAGCGTACGTTCCAGAGGACGACCTTTCCGGAGTGGGCCCCCCGGCCGCCGCCGGCCAGGAGCAGTCCGCCGTTGCGGCTGAACTTGAGTACGTGGGCCATTCCTTCCGGGAAGGGAAGCACCCCGGCGAGCTCACTGGTGTCGGTATTGTAGAGCAGCACCTGCTTCTGCCCGGCGATCGCCAGCAGGGGCGCCCAGGGGCTGCAGGTCATTGCCGTCACCGCGCTGGTTCGCGGTGTTCGCAGCGCGGGTTCCAGGCTCAGGCCGCGGGGCATCGGCGGGGGACCTTCGGGCTTCGCCGTCGGCTCACTTACCGAGAGCTCCAGCCTGGGCTTGCTCGGGAGCTTGACCTTGCTGCCCTTGTTCTCGAGCGCGCCACCCGCGATCCATTTTCGGATCGTTTCCAGGACGGCATCGTCGAGCTTCCCGCCCTTGGGAGGCATGTGAGGCTTTTCAAGGTGGGCGATGAGGGCGAAGAGGCGGCTCGAGTCCGGCTCTCCGGGCTTGACCACACGTCCGGAGCTGCCGCCCTCCATCGTCAGGTTGTAGGTATCGAGGATCAACCCACCCTTCTTGCGGTCCTGGTTGTGACATTTGAAGCACTGGGACCGGAAGATCTCGGCTATGTGGTCATCGTAGGTGATCCGCTGGGCCTTGCCGGCCGCGGCATCTTCGCCCCCCGCCCGGGCGGCCGTAACCGGAAGCGCCAGGAGACCCAGTGCGAGCAGGAGGGCTGCCGGTTTCTTTTTTTCAGGACAGGATGGGTTTGAGAATGACATCGGAATGGCCTGGTCAGTGGTTGAAGAGGAATTCCCGGGAGTTGAGCAGGGACCAGAAGAGGTCTTCGAGGAACTCCTGCTGGTTTGGGGCGGTTGCCAGGAGAGCCTTCAGGCTGGCGTGTTCCTTCTCGCCCGGCTTGCGGGAGAAGCAGCGGATGTACAATTCCTCGATGATTTCATCGGGGGTTTTCTTCTCCGTCATGCGTGCCTTGACGAACCCCCCTTCTTTTACTTTGCGCTCGACCGTGTCTCCGTTCATCAGGTGCAGGGCCTGGGACAGGTTGGGTTCCATCTGAACTTCGCAGGAGCAAACGGTCTCGCGCTTGGCCCTGCCGAAGGCCTGCAGGAAGTAGTTGGTCGTCGCTCCATCGGCGATCTGGACCGCCCGCGCTCCCTTCGGCAGCCCTCGAAACTTATTGCTGGTGCCGGTGACCTGGGTGATGCAGTCGAGCAGGATCTCCGAGCGGATCCTGCGAAGCGAGGCATGCGAGAAGTTGCGGGTGTCGGATTTGTTCGATGCGTTGGTCTGGGTGGCGAGCTGGTAGGTTCGCGACGTGCAGATGTCTTTTACCAGCCGCTTGAAGTCGTATTCGTATGCGGTGAAGCGGCGGCCGAGCTCCTGCAGCAATTCCGAGTTGGCGGGCGGATTGCTGACCCGGACGTCATCGACCTCATCGATGATACCCTTGCCGAAGAAATGGGCCCATACTATGTTGGCGAGGTTGGTGGCGAAGAAGGGGTTCTTTGCCGAGGCCAGCCAGTTGGCCATCACCACCCTGCGATCCCGGCCCGTGAGGTCGGGTGTTTCACCCCCGAGAAACTTGGGCTTCATGACCCGGTTTCCCACGGGATGGCGCACCTCGCCGCTGCGGGAGTTGAAGACGATGGTCTCGCGCGGGTCCTCGGCGCGCTTCCTGCCGATCTGCGAGAAGAAGGAGGCGAAGCTGTAGTAGTCGTCCTGGGTCCAGCGGTCAAAGGGATGGTTGTGGCATTGGGCGCATTGAATTCTCATCCCCATGAAGACCTGGGCGACGTTTTCACTCACCTTCAGGGTGTTGGTTTCATTCTGGTAGTAGTTGGTCGCGGGGCTCTTGAAGGTGCCGCCGCTGGCGCCCAGCAGCTCGCTTACCATCTTGTCCATCGGAACATTGTTGGCGATCTTGTCCTGGAGCCAGTTGTAGTACAGGAGCATGGACTTGTAGCTCACCTGGTTGGAGGATCTGATCTGCAGAAGCTCGGCCCACTTCATGACCCAGAGCTCTACGAACTCTTTGCGGTCCAGGAGCTCATCGACGAGCCTGGAGCGCTTGTCTTCTTCTTCGCTCGAGCTGAAGCGGCCGTATTCCTCAGCCGTGGGCAGCAGCCCGATGATGTCGAGGTAGGCCCGGCGCAGGAAGACCTCGTCAGAGCAGAGCTCCGAAGGCGCCACCCGGAGCTTCACGAGCTTTTCGTTGATCAGCTTGTCGACATAGTTGTTTTCCTCCACCTGGGGAAATTTGAACTCGAGATCCCTGGGCAGGATGATGAAGTGACTGCCGACCGTGAAGGTCCCGAAGCGGGTCATGATGAAGGCCTCTCCCCTGGCGCCGGCGGTAACCAGGCCCTCCTGGGAGACCTTCGCCGAGGTCTCGTTGTTCGAGAGGAAGTAGGCGAGGCTGGTCACGTCCCGGTCGGTCCCATCGGAATACCGCGCCCGCACGACCAGCTGCTGGGTCGCGCCCTTTCCGTTGAGAACCGCGCTGGGGGGATAGAATCCGATCCCTGTCGGGCGGGGGATGTCGGCGGGATCGCGGGGAACCCTGGCCTCGAGCCAGCGCACCAGCGTTCCGTAGAGCTCCGAGTCCTTTTCAAAGCGCTTGCCCCCGGTATGGCTGACCCGCCCGCCGCTTTTTTCAAGGATCAGGCTGTCGTGTACCAGCGCCAGGTTGATCCGGCGGCCGTTGAGCTCCCGTGTCAACCGGTGGTAGTCGCCATCGGGGTCGAAGCCGAAGAGGGAGAGCCTGAAGCCATCTTTGCCCCGGGCTGCTCCATGGCAGCTTCCGGTATTGCAGCCGGCCTTCATGAACACGGGCATGACGTCGAGCTTGAAGCTGATCGGTCTCTCCGTTCCGGCATCCTTGACCTCGACGGGGAGTGAGACGGATTGGCCTTCAAATTCGATGTTCCGCCGGGTTGCTCCATCCCCGGCGGGCCAGAGGGTGTTTTTTTCGAGCCTGGCGAGAGCCGGCGCGGCAAGGGTGAGCTTTGCCGGCGAGGTGACGTCCGCGGTCAGGCCGTTGGAATAGAGCGCCTGGACGATGATGGACTGGCGATCACGTTTTGTGTTGAGCTGGATATTGCCGGGATAGGCGGTGATCTTCACCAGGTCCGCGGCGGCGGCGGCGCCCGGCACGCAGAGACAGCCGGTGAGTACCGCGAGAACAGCGAAGATTCGAATACGGTCGGGTTTCATCACGATGTCATCCGGGGTCTCTTCAGGAGCCCTCTTCCTTGTTCTTTTTGAATTGAAGGCGAAGCTTCTCCAACCGCGTGAGGCGTTTCTTCGGGGGCGCCTTGGGCGGCGGCGGAGGTTTTGGTTTCTCGACTTTCTTGACCACCTTCGGCGGGGGTTTCTTTTTCGGTTTCGGGGGGGGCAGGGGCTTGTCGATGCGCAGCTCGGTGCCGCCGCTGGAATGCACTATCGTCTCACCGTTTTCGATGATCTCCACCCTGCAGGCGATACTACGGTGTTTTCCTGCGGGGCTGTCTTTCGCCACGGTCACCTTGAAGGTGACCTCCTTGCTGGCGGCATCGATCTCCATTTCCGGAGCCTTGACGTTGTGTGGCAACCCGAAGAGGCTCAGTCGTGCCTTGCCCTCGAACTTCGTCCTGTGATTGACCTTGCAGTAGATCTCGGTCTCCTTGCCCTGCTCGACGGAGGACTTCTCGGCGGCAAGGTCGATGTAAGGTTCCGCCACTCGCAGGGTGGCGAGCTGGGTGCTGGCCCAGATCGGTCCGTTGCCGACCGTCGCCTTGCCATTGACCGCGATCTTCCAGGCACGGACCTGCGCGCCCCCGTTGGCGTTGAGGTTGATATAGGCTTCGAGCTTGCCTTCGGGGATGGTGACCCCGCGCTGGGAGGAAACCCCCGGCGGGTTGAAGACCATCTCGAGGTTGATCGGAGCCTTGAAGCCTTCCTTGCGCTCGGCGACCACCTTGAGGACCATCGAGCCGTTGCGGACAATCGGCACCTTGGGCTCCACGAGCTGCAGCTTGAAGGGGGCCTCATCGGTTACCGCCACCGCCAGGCGTTCGACCGTATGGTTCAGGTAGATCGATTGCCCCGGGCTGCCCACCAGCAGGTCGACTCCGATACTGAAGCCGCCGCTGATGTTTTTCGCTTCTTCGATATGCCTGGCGCGAACATCGGAGATCTTTCCAGCCACGGGAGCATCGACGGCGGCCTCGAAGAGCACGGGGATCGTAGTCATATTGGCCGGCATGTTTTCGCCGGAGATGCTGAGTCCCGCTGGGAGGTCCGCGCAGCTGAACACCAGCTCTCCCCCGAAGTTTCGCCTGCTTACCGAGACCAGGGCGGTGT
>JAKUSY010000010.1 GCA_022451445.1 Planctomycetota bacterium | reverse complement strand
CTTCCTGCGCTGCCTCGCAATTCGAATCAATACCGACGACTGGGACACCTGGGGCACCGCCAGGGGCAAGAACGGCTACATCTACCGGCCGCCCGTCGATGGCCGCTGGGTACTTCTGCCAGGGGACATGGAGTTGACCTACGGCAATGGCGGACTCGGCCGCTGGCTGCCGTCCAACAACATCTACCAGGCCTTCGTCACCAACCAGGGCAAGTTCCCTGAACTGCATCGGCTCTGGAACCGTCCGAGGATCAAGCGGATGTACTACGGAATCCTCTGGGAGATGATCAACCACCAGTTCAACTCCGTCTTCCTCGCGGACTTTGTCACCCGCCTGCAGAGAAGAGGAGTCTCCAGCCTCGAGGTAGCGCGCCGCAACGGCTTCATCGACCGCCGCGCCAGCAGCATTCGCTCACGCCTGCTGGGCGTCTCCTCCGACCGGATGGCGCTCTCCATCGAAACAAACGATGGAGATAATTTCATCGCCGGAGCGAACCAGGTGGCCATCGAGGGGCGCGCGCCGGTAGATATCACGGACATCCTCGTCCTGGTCAACGGCGAGAGCATCCCGAACGCCGAGCGCGCCACGTTCTCGAATTTGAACCCGCTGGGCTGGTCGGTGAATATTCCACTCAGTGAGGGAGCCAACGAGCTCTCCTTCCTCGGCTTCAATACCGCCGGCGGAATAATCGACCAGGCCCAGGTCATAGTGACGGCCCCCGGCGGCGAGCCGCCCGCGATCACATCGATCACCCCGGCCCGGGTCGCCCAGGGAGGCTCCATCACTATCGAGGGCTCCAATTTTCATCCCGCCATCACGGTCACCTTCGGCGACATCACCGCCGAGGAGATCTCCCTCGCCGGCCTGCCGAACAGCATCGAGGTCGCCGTGCCCGGGGGTGTCGCGGTCGGAAACGTGGAGGTTACGGTCACCTGTCCGGGCATAGGAAGCTCCGAGGCGACCACCATCGAAGTCCTGACTCCCCCGGTCCAGTTCATCCGCGGCGATGTGGACTTCTCGGGCACCTTCGGGATGACCGACCCCATCCAGATCCTGCTCTGGCTCTTCAGGGGCGGCGAGCTATCCTGCCAGGACACCGCCGATATCGATGACAACGGGCAGGTCAACCTGACCGACGCGATCACCCTGCTGACCTTCCTCTTCCGTGGAGGACCCGAACCCCAGGCTCCATACCCGGAGCTGGGCGTCGACCCGACCGAAGACGACCTCGAGTGCGAGGCCCCGCCTGCCGCCGAGTAGTCCGCGGGCTCCCAGCCGCCCGTCAATCGACCTGGACGATCCGCCCTTCCCTGGCGCTCCTGTAGATGCTGGTGATGACCGAGACCGCCGCCCGTCCGTCGATACCGGCGCAATAAGGCTCCGTGCCCGCCTGGATAGCGCCGCAGAAATCGTCAAACTGCAGGCGATGACCCTCCGTATCGATCGCCTTGGCATCGGCCGCGCCGCCGCCGGAGAGCCCCTCCCGGGGACCGTGTTTTTCCAGGATGTCCTCATCCTCGGGGCTCGGCTCCGCGAACTCCCACTGGACGATCGTCTCATCCTCCATCACGACATTTCCCGCCGAGCCGGAGATCTCGATGCGAATCTTCGAGCCGGGCCAGGCCGCGGTCGTTCCCTCGATCACGCCAAGCGCCCCGTTCTTATAGCGAACGGTGGCGGTGGCGACATCTTCAACCTCGATACGCTCGTGCGCGACCGTAGCCACCTGGCCGCAAACCGTCTCGATCCCGCCCATGATCCACTGGATGAGGTCGATCCCGTGGATTCCCTGGTTCATCAGCGCTCCTCCTCCATCCAGCTTCCAGGTGCCTCTCCAGCCTCCCTGGTCGTAGTAGGCCTGGTCTCTGAACCACTTGATGGCGACATCTGCGAGGCTGAGCGTTCCAAATCGTCCCGCATCGACAGCCGCCTTGAGCAACCTGCTGGTCTCAAAGAAGCGCCTCGGGAAGATCGCTCCAAGTGTCACATCGTTATCCCGGCAGGCGGCGATGATCTCATCGATCCTCCCGGTGGTCACCTCTACGGGCTTCTCCACCATCACGTGCTTCCCGGCGGCTGCGGCGGCCAGCGACGGCTCGAGGTGGGAACCGCTCGGTGTACAGATCGACACGATATCGACAGCGTCATCGGCGAGCAGCTCATCAAGGCTTCCGTAAGCCTTCCTGCCGAATTGCTCGGCACGTGCGGCCGCCAGCTCGGGAACCATGTCGAAAAACCCGGCCACCACTGCATTGTCCAGGTCACCAATCGCCTTGGCCTGGAACTCGCTGATCATTCCGCTTCCCACCAGGCCTATGCCGAGTCGACCGTTCGCCACGTGTATCCTCCGGTTTTTTCTTCAGGGCTGATGTGCGGGCTTCGCGCCTCCCCACGCGCTCCCGCGCGCCCATGGTGAAACAAGAAGCCTATTGCGACGGCTGTCGAAAGGCAATGCCTTCTTCGCCCGGCGACAGGACAGGCGCCTGCCGGGAGCTCAGGGAGAGGCCGGGGGAGCAGCCGGCGGCGGCGGTTCCTCTACCGTATCCGAGGACAGAACGCAGGCGGCTCCATCGGCGGAAGAAAAGATGGCGACAACGTAGGTATTGTAGCCATCCTTGACGCGCACCTTGATCTCCCGCACCGCCGCGGCGGGCGCTCCATTCTTCCCCGCCCTCAAAGAGAGGGAGTGCTCGCCTTCGGGCAGCTCGATACGAAGCGCCTGGAAGCTCGCCGGCAGCAGGCTCCAGCAGCGCAGGTCGGCCCCCTCCAGCGCGCTCCAGAGCAGGCCCACCGCTGAGATCCCCAGGTCACGCAGGGCATCTCCATCGCTATACTCTTCTCTCCTGTCGTTGTCCTTGTTGGCGGCCTCGATCGCCAGCTGGGTCGCGGCAATCTTGAAGGCCCTGCGCAGAAAAGCCCGCGCCACGATGTGCTCGCGGATCGTCTCAAACTCTTCCAGCGCCAGGGCCTCGATGTCGGCAAGCAGCGCGGTCGCCCCCGAGGGACCTCCAGCCACCGCGACCCGGACCTCGGTCGGATTGTCCTCGTATACCGCCACGGCGGGAATCTTGACCCTGGAGATATTCGGTATGACAGCCCGCCCGCGCGAGCCTGCCCAGATATGGTGAGCGATCGCCAGCGACCCCCTGGTGACCCGCTCATCGACCTCCACCCGGAACGGCCCACTACCCACCAGCGCCAGCACATGCACCACCCCGTTACCCTTTTTCGAATGATGCCCGCTGGTGACACGCTCGATATCGGAATCGATCGGCGAAAAGCGGGGCTCGATGGATTTCACCTTCTCGAATTGAATCTTCGCCAGGTCGAACTTGAGAGCCTCCTCGTCGATGATCGCCTTGAGATAGGAACCGAAGGCCACCTGGCTGTAGGTGCTCTTGGGGAGGCTCCCATCGCGGGCCCGGAAAGACTCGATGAGCTCGCGCTGGCGGCTCGCCACCTGCAAGGCGTAGGCCCCGGCATCCTCGCTATTGCCATCGGCGAGGTCGGCGAGAGCGAGCATCGCCCTCACCAGCACGTGCTCGTAGTCGGCGCCCTGGAAGGCGAGCTGCCGGTCATCGAGCATCACCGAACGCAGCCAGCCGCCGTAATCCGTCCCGGACAGGTCATCCAGGCGGTCCCTGGCCAGGCGCAGATCCCTGACCGCGTCGGCGGGACGCTCCAGCGCCAGGGACACCACCCCGCGCTCCAGCAGGTGGAGATGCTCATTGCGGCCATCCTTGCGGCCCAGGGCGGTCAGTTTTTCGTAGCTCGACCCGTAGAGGCCGGCATCGAAATCACGGCGTACGTTCCCGGAAGAATTCCCCGCGCACGAAGCCAGGAGGAGGAATGCCGCCGGCGCCAGGCTGAATTTCAGGTAACGGTACATCGGCTCTCCAGGGCCTGCCCGCGGGCGCTATCCATCAGCGGTAGGCCTTGCGGACCTCTTCGGAAACCCGGAAATCCCTGCCGGTCGAGATGTCAACCAGCTCGAGGGTCAGGAGGTAATTACGCTGCGCCCTCTTGGGGCCAAGCTCGGTCGTGACCGTGGTCAGCTTGGGAAAGATGAGCACCTGCGCGGGAACCTTCGCAGCCTCGAGAACATCGAGGAAGACCCTCCGCTTGGCCGGGATGAAGAGATCATCCCTCCTCAGGCGGGACTCCCTGAGACCCGCGTCGATATACCGCAGGCTGATCGTCTGGTAGCGCCCGGACTCGTTGACGCTCGTGGAGATCTTGTCGAAGATCTGCTCCTGCCAGTCACCGAGCTCCTCGGCGCTGGCGTTCTCCACCCTGAGCACCGCCACGCTGAGCTTGATGGCCGCCTCCCTCGAGGCTCCATGGCTCAGGAGCAGCTTGTTGACCGCCCCGCGCAGCAGCTGATCGAAGGTGGCGGCGCCGGCCGCCCTGGAGCCGACCGAATCCGGCTCGGAGCGCTTCATGATCCGCCCGGCGGGCAGGGCGCAGGAAACGAGGACAGGCAGAACACACAATACGCTGAGCAATTTCTTCATCTGATTCCCCTGTAGCAAATCTATCTGTGAAAATTACAAGTATCTGCTTCGACGCAGTGAACCACAGATAACTTCATTAAGAAATACTGAATCAGAATACGAATATCAGCCGCCACAGCCGCAGTCGGAAGCGGAGCAGCCGCCGCCGGCCTGTTCATTCTCTTCAGCGTCCGCGGCAGGACCAGCCTCGTCCGCTGGGGGGCCGCTAGGGGTGTTGAAAGTCTCCGTCAGCTGGCGGAGGTAATCAAACGTGAAGATCCCGCTGGTATGACCATCACTCCAGTTCACCTGGAAGGCGTAATTACCCACCTGCCGGATGGTCTGCGGACGAACGTCCTCCGCAACCTGGGAGGGGTGGAGAATCTGGGCTCCGGTAAGCTCGTCGACGCAATTGGCGCAACGGCAGGAGCGGCGCAACTCGACCACATCGAAGTCGCTCACCAGCCCATCGCTCCAGACGATTCTCAGCTCGCGAGCGCCGCTCTGCTTGATCTCGACCGGTAACGGATTTCCACTCATGGCATTCTCCTCCCGCCGAAGCTCAGCTCTTCCAGTCAATCGGCTCAGGCATGATGGGTCCCGCGCTGCCTGAGCCCTGCTCGGCAAGGACACTCAGCCTGGCGGCCACACGTCCCGCCATCTCGTTGTAGGCCACCGCCACGGGAGACTCCGGAGCCGCCACGATAATCGGCTGGCCCTCATCGCCGCCCTTGACGACGGCCGGATCCATGGGAATCTCCCCGAGGAAATTGACGCCGAGCTCATCGGCGGTCTTGCGGCCGCCTCCATGGCTGAAGATCTCGTGCCTCGTATCGCAATTCGGACAGATGAAATAGCTCATGTTCTCGACGATGCCCAACACCGGGACCTTGAGCTGCTCGAACATCCGCAGGCTTTTACGCGCATCGATGAGGCTGACATCCTGGGGCGTCGTCACGATGACGACCCCTGACATGCTCACCACCTGGGACATGGAGAGCTGGGCATCTCCCGTTCCCGGCGGCAGATCGACGATCAGGTAGTCCAGCTCCCCCCATTCCACATCAGCGGTGAATTGCCGAATGAGCTGGTGCACCATGGGGCCACGCCAGATGACCGGGCGATCGGCATCTGAGAGAAATGCCATGGAGATCACCTTCACGCCGTGGCCCTCGAGCGGAATGATCTTGTTCTGCTCTCCCATCTGCGGCTGGCCCTCGACACCGAACATCATCGCCATGCTCGGACCGAAAACATCCGCGTCGATCAGACCGACGGAGGCGCCGGAGACCTTGAGCGAGAGAGCGAGGTTGATCGCGGTGGTTGACTTCCCCACCCCGCCCTTGCCGCTGGCGACCGCGACGATATTCTTCACGCCCGGGAGAGTCGGCCCGCCGCCGGGATTCGCCTGGCGGGTCTGCGCGGTCATCTCGACATCGACCTCCTCGACCCCGGGAATACCCGAAACCTTCGTGAAGCATTCCATCTTCAGCTGCTCCTTCACCGGGCAGGCCGGGGTGGTCAGCTCGACCTTGAAGGAAACCTTCGAACCATCGATGACCAGGTCCTTGATGAAACCCAGGCTGACGATGTCACGATTCAGATCCGGATCCTGGACCGTTCCAAGGATCTCCAATACGGCCTCTTCGTTGAGAATATCGCTCGACATGACTCTCTCTTGTAAACTGGCTGCTGATGCGAATGCTCGGCCTGCCGAATGACTTTCCCCACAAGCCTCCGCCCGCAAGGCCTGTCCTTGCCGACAGGCACAGCGAGCCTATAAAATACGCTGCCTTAGTCTGAAGTAAACGAATAGATCTGTTTTAATTGACCGCGCATTGAAAACGCGGCCTGAAACAACGCGGAGGCCCTCCATCGGGTATCGGGTCGTCGCCAACTCATGAGGAAGAGCCCCCGCAAGGACCGGCTCCATTACTGCAAGGTGACCAATAATGAAGAACTCAATTCCAGCCTGCTCGCTGCTGATTGCCTCCCTGCTCCTGCCATCCTGCTGCCAGCTGCCTGAATTGGGAGCAAAGAAGATGAGCTCAAACGCCGTCCTGGAAAAAACCCTGATCAACTCCGGCACGAACGTGCGCGTCGAGACCTGGAGCGCAAACTCCAGCCGGATCAATCTCGACACCCCCCATAAATGGAAGGTCTCCAAGAGCGTCCTGCACGGCGGACGCCAGGAGAACGTGGATGTGATTGACGTCGACAACGGCGTCCTGCGATTCAGGATCGTTCCCACCCGCGGCATGAACATCTGGGACGCCCACGTGGGCGACTTCCGGATTGGATGGAATTCACCAGTCAGGGAGATCGTCCATCCGGGCTTTGTGAACCTCGATACCCGCGGAGGCCTCGGCTGGCTCGAGGGCTTCGGCGAGATGCTCAACCGCTGCGGCCTGGCGTCTTTCGGCGCCCCCGGAACCGACGTCGTACCCAGCAATACCGGCGCCCCGACCGAGGTAACCCTCGGCCTGCACGGCAAGATCAGCTACCTGCCGGCCAGCAGGTGCGAGGTGATCATCGAGCCCGCGCCATCGCGCAAGATCAGGATCCGGGGCTACATCGATGAAACCATGATGTTCGGCACCCAGCTGCGCCTGGTCTCAGAGATCTGGACCGAGCCCGGCTCAACGACCATCCATTTCGAGGATGAGATCATCAACCTCGCCGACAAGGAGCAGGAGATGCAGTACCTCTACCACTGCAACTTCGGCCAGCCGCTGCTGGATGAAGGCACCCGGTTCATCGCAGCGGTCAAGAAGGTATTCCCCAGGGACGCCCGCGCCGCAGAGGGTGGACTCGCGGGCTGGGACGTCTACGGCCCCCCGCAGGCCGGCTATACCGAGCAGGTCTACCTCATGACCCTCTACGGCGACAAAAACGATCGCACCGAGACGATGCTCCAGAACAAGGCCGGAAGCAGGGGCGTGTCCCTGACCTTCTCGACCACGGAGCTGCCCTACTTCACCCTGTGGAAAAACACCACCGCGCTCAAGGACGGCTACGTCACCGGCATCGAGCCGGGTACCAGCTACCCGATGCTCCGCAGCATCGAGCGAAAAGGCGGCAGGGTCCCTGTCCTCAAGGGGGGCCAGTCCTACAAGGCGAGCCTCGGGATCAACGTTCTTCCCGATGCCGCCGCGGTGGAAGCCGCCAGGAAGCGTATCGCGGCGCTGCAGGGCGACAGGAAAACCACGGTCGACAAGGAGCCCCTCAGCAAATAGTCCTGGTCGATCTCCCACAGGGGCAGGCAACACCATCCCGGGACCCCAGAGACGAGACCTCAAATGAAGCGGCTACTCTTCGTGATCTCTATTTCACTGCCCTTCCCGGCCGCGGGTGAGGCCGGTGATGAGAAGCTGGTCATGGCCCATTATATGACCGATATGGTGCCTCGGACCCGGGGCAAGCTCATCCGCTGGATCGACCCGGAGCTGGCGGATCCCCGGGGCAGTACAGCCGCCCTCGGAGGCATCCACCAGGCCGTTCCGATGGCCTCGCTCCACCTCGAGAACGCGGATCTCGAAAAAGCCGTGGATTTCGAAATCCGGGCAGCCCGGCAGCTCGGAATCGACGGCTTCCAGTTCTACTATCCCCTCGTGGACAATACGCCGAGCCTGGCAAAGAGCTACAACGTCATCATCGCCAAGTTCATCGAGCTGAGCGACGCGCGCTACGCGGGCTTCCGTATCAGCCTCTGTCTCGCGCACCCCGCGACCGCAAAGCCCACCACGGAGAAACAGAAGATCGCCCTCTGGAGTCCGCCGATCCGGAACCTGCTGAGCTCGACGGGAAGATCTCCCGCCTGGCTGAAGAGCGGCTCCGGCGCCCTGCTCTTCTACCTCTGGGTGGGAGATGCCCTGGCCGACGGCATCCGGGGCCTCGCCCACACGCCCGCTGAGATTCAAAAGATCGGCCAGGCCTATGAGCGCCTCTCCAGCGCGATCGGAACCCCGATCGAATACATCTACCAGGTCCGCCGGCCCGAGCTCGACCCGCCCTACATCGACGCCATCGTGAAGACCTTCCCGGCCGTCTGGGGCTGGACAGCGAGCGAAGAAAATCTCGAATTCTGGGACTACCTGGCGAAGCGCTGTCGGCAGGAGGGCTGCCTCTACACCCAGTCGGTCTACCCGGACTACTACACCTCCAAGGTCTACCGCCGGGGAAAAAACGACCATGCGATCCTCCCGACCGCCCAGGCGCTCGAGATCGGTGTCGGGGGAATCGAGCGGCACTACCGGGTCACCAATCTCGCGCAGACCCAGCTCCAGCTGCTGAGACGGGCGGTACGCCACGATGTCCGGATCATCAACTACGTAAGCTGGAATGATTTCCCCGAGGGCCACCACCTCGCCCCGGAAGAGAGCCACAACTTCGGCCCATCCCTCCTGCTCAGGCATTTCAAGCGCCGCTGGAAATCTGGAAAAGAGCAGGTGGAGCGGGATGAGGCGATCGTGTTTTTCAAGAAACACCGCCATGACGCGAAACCGAAACATCCCGTCGCTCTCAGGATCAAAAGCCGGAACAGGGACCTGGGAGCGGAAGACCGGAGCGAGCTGGTGACTCTGCTCACCGCGCCCGCCATGTGTTACCTCAACGGCAAGGCTCTCGGCCGGGGCGACAAGGGACTGCGGGTCCATTCGATACCGAGTGAGCCCGGGCCGGTACGCGTCCGGGTCGTGCGCGATGGCAAGCAGGTCATCAGCTTCAAGACCCCCCGGGAGATCAGTGAAGCTCCGCTGCGAACGGACCGGCTCACCTATTCCTACTCCAGCGCCTTTGACCGGGAGTACGGAAAATTATTCGACTGAAGGATCAGCCTCCGCCCCCAGCCGCAGGGTCTCGACAGCCTCGCGGAAATCCTCCGGGGGCTCGCTGCTGAACCGGCGCTCGCCACCCCAGCCGGGGGGAAGCTCCAGTGACCTGGCGTGAAGGGTGAGCCTCTCGATGACCGGCGGTCTGCCCCTCGGCGCGGTCGAGGCCGGGCGATAGAGTGGATCGATCGCCAGGGGAAGGCCCGCGGCAAGGGCGTGTACCCTGATCTGGTGGGTTCTCCCGCTGCGGGGACGGGCGCGAAGCAGAGTGAAGGAGCCAAAGCGCTCCATCGCCTCGAAGACGGTCTCGGCGCTCTTTCCATTCGCCCCGCAGCGCATGCGCCCCTTGCGCCCCGGCTCGATGGGAACGCTGAGGGTCTTTCTCCCCGCCGCCATGTCGCCGAGCACCAGGGCTAGATACTCCTTGCGCACCTCCCTGGCCTCGAAATGGGCTGAGAGTTTTCTCTCCGCCCCGGGAGTCTTCGCGAAGATGACCAGCCCGCTCGTCAGGCGATCGATCCGATGGACCACGCGCGGACGGATGTAGCGCTCGAGCTCCTTCGCCTCCCTCTCCTCGAGCTCACGGCTCACCAGGAAGCCGAGACAGCTGCCCCTCCCGCCCTGCCGGCCGGGAACTACCGGAACCCCTGAGTCCTTTTCGAGCGCGATGCTCCTGTCATCCTCGTGGAGAATGCGAACCCCGCCGGCCGGCACCTCCAGGTCCATGGGCCTGACGTCCTCCACCCCCCCCACGACGAACAACCCCTCCACCTCGCCGAGGCGCGCGCGCGGCGAGACCGGCAGCTTCCCGCCGCGCACCCTTCCAGCGGCAAAGAGAGGCTGGAGCCCCCTGCGCGGCAGGCGCGGATAGAGCAGGGCGAGGTATTCGATGACCGTGTAGTCCCGGAAACACTCCGCGATTGGAAGCTCTCGGTTTTCTGGATTCATGCTGCTGGAAGACCTGCCTGGAAAAAGACCTGTTCTACGGCGGAAACGGTTGAGAACCTGTGAGCGAAAACAGTATCGTAACCCACCGGAAAATGTCTACCTTACCAAAGAAATGAAACCTGCTTAATCCTGGAGCAATGAAATGAAAGTTCTCATCGCCACCGCAGACTTCGGTGAAGACCTCGAGGTGTACTACGCCGTCCACCGGCTGATAGAAGAAGGCATCGAGCCGGTCGTTGCGGCGCCGGTGAAGAAACGGCTGCAGCTCGTCGTTCATGACTTCGAGCCGGGCTACGACAGCTACACCGAAAAATTCGGCCACACGATCGAGGCTGACATCAGCTACGACGACGTGGAACCGGAGGACTATGATGCTATCCTGATCCCGGGCGGGAGAGCGCCGGAAGAGCTCCGCAGGTACCCGAAGGTGCTGAGCATCGTCCGGCACTTCATCCTGCAGGACAAGCTCATCGGCGCCATCTGCCACGGCCCGATGCTCCTCTATGCCGCCGGCAGCATCGAGAACGTCGAGCTTACCTGCTACGAGGGAATCCGAACCGAGGTGGAGATGGCGGAGGCGACCTACGTCGACAAGGAGGTCGTGGTCTCCAAGAATTTCGTCACCTCGAGAGGCTGGGGCGACATGGGGCCTTTTTTCAGGGAGTTCATCGCCAGGCTGAAATAAACCGCCGCCCTCCATGGCGCTTTCGCGGCCGCTGCCGGTGAATAACCACTCCCTCCGGAGCGTCTCAAAGACAGCGAAATACCCGAAAACGGGAAATCTGCTGCTTTTCTCCATGGCTCGGGTTAGCTTAGGGAAAGGCGGGTTCGGCTGGAGACCCCTGCACAGTGGAGTAGTCCATATGAGATCTCGACGACGGCATTATCCCCTCCTGGCGCTGCTCCTTGCCCTGGGAGCCGGGTATTTTCCAGGCCTGGCGCTGGGTGACTGGGTCAGCCTCAGGAACGGGGACCATCTGCGGGGGATCGATTTCGAAAAACACGGAAAAGGATACCGTTTCACGCTCGAGAACGGCGAGATTCGCTACATCGAAGCGAAGGAGTTCTTCCACCTCGAGAAGAGCCCCGCCAGCGAAAAGATCACCTTTCGCGGCAAAAAGATCACCTTGCGAAAAAAGATCTCCATCCTGCAGAAAGAAACGCGCGAGCAGCTTGCCGCCGAGGTGCGCCATGTGGAGACCTGGGCCCGGGGCGAAGAGGCGAACGCTAAGCTGAAAAAGAAACTGGCCCCCGGAGCGCGGCCGAATAAAGGCGACCCCGGCGGCAAAGGAGTGGTCACCGACCCCCTTCCACTGCCGGGGCTGAAGAAGCCCGATGCGAAGCTCGCCTCCATGATTAAAAACGGCCGCCAGGCCAGGGAAAAAATCATGAAGCTCGATGAAGGCAGACGGGTCAAGGTTCTCGCCCTGAGCCTGGCCGGAAGCCGGCTGGCGGCTGCCCGCCGCCTGGCCGCCGGAGAGCTCGGTAAACATGCCTCCTCCGGCAGTCTCGCCGCCCTTGCCCGCTCAGCCATGGTGGATGATTACCGAAGCATCCGGGACCGGAGCCTCAACTCACTGAAAAAAATCAACGACGAGCAAACCGCGATGTTCTTCGCCCCCGGGCTGCGCAGCGAGAACCCCCAGGTACGGACCCGGGCCGCCAACGGCATCTCCGTCTTTCCGAACCGGGCCGCGGTCCCCGAGTTGCTGACCACGATGCGCATGACCTGGAGCGGGTTCGGACGCGCCTTCATGATGCAGGTTACCCAGCGCAGCTATATTGCCGACTACGAGCTGGTCTCGGGCGGAACGGGTTTTTCCATCGTCGAGATTGCCGACCCCGTGATAAGGACCAACCTCGAAGGCGTCGCCCTCGACGTCAAGGTGCGGCGGGTCGAGATGGTCGCGCGGCTCAGGGCCCTCCACAAGATAACCGGCAAGGACTTCGGCACGAACATCAGGGCGTGGGAGCAATGGTGGGCAAAGAACAAGAACAACTGACCCGTGCCACGGTTCAACATCGATAACGAATACCCCAAGCTACAAGGAGCCTTGAAGTTGACTCAAAAACAGCATCTCTTTTTCTTTCTCATGGCGATCCTGATCGCGGGAGCGGGCATCTTTGTCCTCTCGCATCGCTTTCGGACGGGCTGGACAGACCAGGATGCGGCCGCCGCCGATGACTGCGCCTGCTCTTCGTCCACAGCGCTGGCGCTGGCGCCCGAGGAGGAAGCCGGGAAAAAAGAGGAACCGAAGGCGGACCCTGAAAAAGGCCATATCGAGGGAATCGTGGTGCTCAAGGGCGCGGCCCCGAAGCTCGAAGCGCTCCCCGGGATACCCGCCAACAACAGGGATAAGGCGGTCTGCGCCAAGCATTTCAAGGATGAGCGCATCGTCCTGGGCAAGGGCAACGCGCTTCGCGACGTGGTCCTCACCTTCTCCGACATGAAGAAGAGCCGCAAGCGGCCAAAGGCCCGGACCCTCACGCTCGCCAATAAGGGCTGCCTGTTCTCGCCTCATATCGTGGCCATGGCGGTCGGCTCGACCCTCGAGGTCGTCAACTCCGATACCGTGCTGCACAATACCCGCGCGGTGCTGGAGATGAACTTCAACCGCGCGATCGGAAGCGGCCAGAGCTTCAAGGAGAGGGCCCGCAAGGAGGGCTTCGCCCTCGTCCAGTGCGACTTTCATCCCTGGATGAACGCCCAGATCCACATTCTTCCACACGAATACTTCGACGTGAGCGATTCCGACGGCAAGTTCAAGATCCTGAACATCCCCCCGGGGACCTACACGCTGGAGGCCCGCCACGAGGTGCTCGCTCCCTTCTTCGTCGACAAGAAACCCCGGAAGAAGGGCACCATCAAGCAGGGCGAGACCCTCAACCTCACCATCGAGCTCGAGGCCCCCAAGGAATAAGGCGATCCCTCAGGATGTCCGCAGGGGGCGGCTGGGCGGCCCAGCCGGCAGGTAGCGCCCGGCGAAACCATCGATACCCACCCCGACCCGGCCGGGCAACCATCGACGGGCCGTCTCGACCAGGCGGTCGCGGTAGGAGAGCTCAGAAGAGCCGGGCTCGACCGCCTCCATGCGCCGCGGCAGCGGCGTCCTGCGGGTGCGGGTGCCGCCGGGGCTGCCATCGCCTCCGATGAAGTGGTCGAGAACCACCGCGTCGGCGCTCTCGGCGATGCGGGAGAAGAAACCGTCCTCATCCCGAACGGGCAGGATGGGTGAGACCGTGATGACCACCTCGATGCCGGCATCGCGAAGACAACGCGCCGCCTCGAACCGGGAGTCGATGCTGCTGAAGGGAGGCGGCAGGCCCGGAATTTCTTCCCGGTCGGTCTCTATCGAGATGTGGACCCTGAGCCCGCACCTCTCCCGAAGCGCCTCGAGCCGCTCGCTGTGCTCGAGGACGAGATGGGAATGGGTCTGGACGATGAGAACATCGGCAGGAGCTTCGATCATCGCGTCGAGGAGGGCTCCCGTGATCCCCAGCCGGGACTCCTGCGGAAGAAAGGGCTCGGTGGAGCTCGAGAGAAAAACCGAGAACTCCCCCCGGCTCCTCTTCGCCCACCGCCTCTCCCTGCGGCAGTTCAGCAGGTAGGACTCGCCCGCGTTTTCACGAGCCTCGAGAAACCCGCCCCACTCCTCTCCGCGGGTGAGGTAGTGATTGTGGCGCACGTAGCAGCCGACACCGCAGAGCGAGAAGCCGAGGCTGCACCCCCTGTAGGGTTGCATCGAATGAGAGCAGACGGTCTCGAGGTAGCCGGTGGTCCTCGTCAGTATGTTCCCGATACGGGCCCTGGTGACTCTCAAGTATCCGCCTCGCTAACCGGGGTCCTCAATTGGCTCCCTGGAGAATCCAGCTCTTGATGAGATGCATGTCGGCGCTACCGAGATAGCCCCCATCCAACGGCATCCGCTCCCCCTCGCCCAGCACCGCGCCACCGAGATGGGTACCCCTGAGCTTGCGCCAGAGGTAGCTGTAGGCCGGCAGGTAGGGACGAATATGGCGTGGAGCGATCGAATCGAATTCCGGCCCCGCCGCGTAGACGTTGACGATATTGCGCCGGGTGGTCTCAGGATCGGAATCGACCAGCACGAGGCCCCGGCTTGGACCGGGCTCCTCGTGACAGCCTGTACAATTGATGGTCCAGATCGGCTGGATCACCTCAGCGTAATCGACCCGGGATTCGATCACACGGCTTACCGTTCTCGACACGTTATTGCTCGAGGTACCGAAGCTGATCTCGAGCCCGGTGTTGCCGACCGCCGGCAGCCGGGAGCCGACAAGCCGCATCGAATAGCGGCCGGCCTGCCCGGCTACGGGGCTGAACCTCGAGGAAAGGTCGGCTCCCGCCGGGAAGGGAGGATCCGCCAGGACGCTGAGTGAACCCGCATCGACAGCGGGACCTCCATGAGGATTGGACGTTGCCTCGATGACAAGATAGCTGCTCTCTCCCGGCCTCACCCGCGCATTGCCGCTACCCGTCTCGTGCTGGACAACCTCTCCGCTAACAGTGTCGCCATCTTCTATCCAGGCGGAGATTTCAGGAGCCCGTGATGACTCTACCCGCAGAACCGCCTCCGCCACAGGCGAGGTGGAGCAGGACTGGTCGGTCACCATCGCGGTGAGCCGGTAGACCCCCGGCTCCGGGCTCCAGGCAGCAGCCCCTCCCACCCTCATGGTGACGTGATCCAGCAGGTAGATGCGGTCGCTCCAGAGCTCGACCTCGGTCAAAAACCAGGGCGCCAGGTTCGTCCCGGACGCGATACCGCCCACGGAGGGGTCCCCCAGGTCAGCCTCACAACGCACGTCGAGACTCGAAGAATCCGCGCCCACGGCGGCATCGAAGGCGAAGGGCGAGCGGGTAAGCTCGTTCCTCCTCGCCACGACCATGATCGCGAACGCCGTCCCCTCAGGCACGACGAATTCTCCCTGTCCGTTCAGTTCAACCAGCGCACGGCTTCGCTGGCGCACTCCCGGAGCGTTGGCCGAGGTGACCAGCAGCTCGGCCACGGGAGGATGCTCGCCGCCTTCCTGCCCAGCTTCACAACCCAGACCATCCTCGGTGGGGTCCGGACCCGGGCAGGTGGTAAAAGGAGAAGGCGGGGGCAGCTCATTCCCTCCAAGGAAGAGGAAATTCAGGATGAAGATCCCGTCGGTGAGATCGAGCACACCGTCGTCGGTGGCATCCGCCCCATCTTCGCAGCCGGGCGCCGAGCCGCCGAGAAAGAGGTAGTTGAAGAGGTAGACAGCATCGGAAAGATCGACATCGCCGTTGAGGTCGGCGTCTCCCCGGTAGAACAGCTCCGTGCCCCCGGCGCTCCCGGCCATGAAAAAAATGCCGGCAACAAGGAGCAGCCCAGCCGTGATCGTTGGTTTGAGGGGCGTTGCAATCATGCCGTATCCTCCTCGATGAAAACGGACGCGAGGCTCCAATCGAGCTTCTGCGCCAGCCAGGGGCATGGACTCAGGTCCTGCTGCTATCTTGAACCCCGCCACCTGCCAGTACACTAAAAAATAATCCCGGGAATCCTCCCTGCCGGCAAGAGGATACCCGGCCAGAGAAAAAACGAGACTTTACCGATCCGCGGGGTTTCACTTGGAGTAGGACAACTAATCCGGGGCCTGTCGTCCTTCACTAATCTTTATTTTCCCTCATCACTGACCGGGGCTGCGCGGATTTCCATTCGTACTCAGCAGCCGGGGCAAGTTGTAGCCGGTCATTTTAGAGAGGAAGGACGGTCATATGATTGATCTATCGAGGATCGTGAAGCGCAGCCGGGCAGCCGCCCGTAGCTCGCGGCCTGTCGCCAGGGGAGGCCTCCTCGCGGCGGCGGCGCTCTTCCTGGGCGTATTCTGCTGGCAGACCGGCAACGCCCAGGACGGCGGCAATGGAGTGCGGAACGCTGACCACTACTTTCGCCAGGTACAGTTTCGCCGGGGAGATTTCAATATCGACGGCAATGTCGATGTCTCCGACGCGCTGGGAATCTTCAACCACCTCTTCCTCGGCGGCGCGGGAACTCCCTGTGAAAACGCAGCGGACAGCAATAAGGACGTCTCGATCGACCTGACCGATGGCGTATACATCCTCGGATACCTTTTCATGGGCGGCTCTCCTCCGCCGGCGCCCGGAGCCACCGAATGCGGGGTCGAGCTGACCGAAAACGCCCTCCCCTGTGAATCCTACGATGCCTGCGCGGGCGACCTTCCGTTGATCACCCATGTGCTCAACAGGATCACCTTCGGACCGACCGAGGAACTGCTCACCCGCATCCAGACCAGGAGCGACCTTCTCGAGTACATCGAAGAGCAGCTGGACTTCCCCAGCGACTACGTGCAGGCCGTGGATGAGCCCGAGCTCCACGAGCTCATTGAGCAGCTCGAGATCGGCTCGGTACCGCAGGGACCCTTTCGCAACCAGCTCATGCTCATCGAGAGGCTGAAGGGCATGCTGGTGCTCGACGCGGTCTACAGCCGCTGGCAGCTCCTCCACAAGCTCTCGGTCTTCTGGAACAACCACTTCCATACCGAGGTGGGAACCCTGCGCCAGAACTTCTTCAGCCGAGGAGGCCGCGGAGGCTCGGCAAGCCGTGCGAATGAAGCGCTCTTTGCGGCCATGGACAGCGATGGCTCAAACTCTATCGACGAAGCCGAATGGACCTCTGTCCAGCAGGAGCACCCCGGGCTGGCTCCCTGGAACGCGTTCAGGCGCATCACCGAAGATGGCCAGGTCTCCCTGGAGGAGTTCATCGATCAGCGCAATATCGCCTGGTGGAAATACGCCAGGGTCCAGGAGCAGCGTGCGGTGGCCGCGTCGATGGAACAGCGCGAATACGATTATTTTCGCCGCAATGCCTTCGGCAATTTCGCCGACCTCCTCGAGGGCTCGGCAAAGAGCGTTGCACAGGTAATCTACCTGAACAACTATGAGAACGTGGTCTCCGCACCCAACGAGAACTACGCCCGGGAGTACCTCGAGCTCTTTTCCCTCGGCGTCGATCATGTCTACACCCAGCGCGACATCGAGGAGCTGGCGAAGGTCTTCACCGGCTGGAACGCCGGCTGGCAGCTTCGCTCCCTCTACGATGCGACCGACGTGCTCTTCATCGGCCATCCTGAAGGCCAGAACTTCCCCCTCAATACCCGCGAGAACGGCGGAGACGTCTTCAACTTCCCCGACATGCGATTCTGGTCGGATGAAGACTACACCTGGGGATTCCATTTCGGGAACCCCGGACGTCCGCGACGCGGCCAACCGCCCCCAAGCGGCGACGGCCACCACTCGTCCCGGAAAGATCTCTTTCTCCCCCTCTATGGCGGGGTGGACTCACTCGGCAATCCCATATCGCCCCTCCTGAGCGTGCGAATTCCCGCCAACGAAAGCGACCAGACCACCGTCTCCGCCATGAGCGAGTTCGACAACGTCCTCGAGACGACAGTCAGCCTCCGCGACTGCGCCAAGTTCATATCGACCAAGCTCATCAACCTGCTGGTCACCGACGACCTCGGCGCGCTGGACAAGACCTACGGGATGCCGGCCGAGCTACAGGCCATCTTCGATTCGGTCGACCTCAACGACGATGGCCGGCTCGATAGCGACGAATGGGCCGAGCCGACTCCCGACCTTCCCAACGGCCGGCCGCCAACGGTGTTTGAAGAGCTCGATACCGACGCCGATGGTCTCCTCGCGACGCTCGAAGACCAGGAACCGGACATTCTCCTCGACGCGATCGCCGCCTGGTATTTCTCCGGTGGCAATATCAGGGAGGTCCTGAGGGCCATCCTCTTCTCCGACGAATTCCTGAGCCTGAAGTTCTACCGGGCCAAGGTCAAGGACCCCTTCGAGGCCGTGGTCAGCACCTTGCGGGCGCTCGATGTCCGGATGAACGGCCAGAATCTCTTCGGCATGGTGAGCGACATCGAGGCGGCCGGCATGGAGCAATTCCAATTCGCCGATCCTACAGGTGAGTCGGAGATGGGCTTCGACTGGATGCACACCGTCGGCCTGCTCGAGAGGCTCAAATTCTTCAACCGAGTGGCGAATCCGCCGCAGCCGAGGGACTCACGTGGAAACTGGAATCCTCGCGACCTCATGAACCGGTGGAGACTCACGAGCGACGAATTCGTGGCCGACTACTTCAGCCTCCTGCTCTTCGGCGGGGACGTGCTCGAAGCCCAGAAGGTTTTGGCGAAAGAGAGCTACGCCCGCGGCAACAATCCTGAAAACCGTATGCGTTACGCTGTCAGCTATCTTCTGAGCCTCCCGCCATTTCAAAAACAATAGAATGGCCGGTCCGGAAGCGGTAAAATCATATCAACCCCCTGAACCAGAAAAGGTTAAACCATGAACATTCACACTCGCTCGGTAAACCGGCGGCGATTCCTGAAGGCAGGCGCCCTGACCTTCGGAGCACTTGGAATGGGAAGCATCGCGCCCTTCCTGCAGAAATCCCTGGCCGGAGACCTTCCACCCGGCAAGAAGCTCCTCTTCATCTTCCTTCGAGGAGCGATGGACGCGGTACAGGCGGTCATACCCTACGGTGACCAGGGACAAGGCTCCGCCAAGAGCTACGCCCAGGCTCGTCCGAACATCGGGATCGCGCGGGCCGATGCCCACGCCCTCAGCAACTTCTGCAGCCTCAACCCCGCACTGCAAGGCGACGGGGAGGCGGATCCCAAGGTGCTCGACATCTTCAATGGAGATGTCGATGCCCGGGGAGCCAACCTGGCCTTCCTCCATCGAATCGGCTATCGGAACCAGAACCGCTCACACTTCTCCAGCCAGCAGTTCTGGGAAAACGGCATTCCGGGTAACGTCAAGCTCGAGGAGGGCGTCTTCAACCGCTACATCACGAGCTACCTCGACGAGGAGCGGCCGCTGCAGGCGGCGACCCTCAGCGGCAACCAGGTGGTCCTGATGAAAGGCGAAACCCTGATCCCGGTAATCAGCGACGTCAACAGCCTCCAGCTTGCCGACAATGTCCAGCTCGGCACCTTCCCCACCGCCGACAACCCGCTCGGCACGGGCCTCAAGGGAGCCTACGGACAGGCCGGCTACAACCAGGGAGTCAAGTACAACCGCAAGACCTACGACACCGGTGTCGCGCTGCTGAACAACCTGCAGTTCTTCCAGGACAACGTGCTCAACAGGCCCTACTTTCCAGCCGTCGACGCCCGGCCCTACTTCGACGCGATCGGCAATAACGGCTTCAGGAGCAATATCCGCGACAGTGCGAGGCTCCTGAAACAGATCGACGATATCCAGATTGTCGGCTGCAACCAGGGCGGCTACGACACCCATGGAGGCGAGGACACCCGCTTCCCGGCGCTCATGAGGGATCTCGGGCTCGCCCTGACCGGGCTCTACCACGATCTCGCCGATATCTGGGATGACGTCCTGGTCGTCACGATGTCCGAGTTCGGCCGTACCAGCCAGGAGAACGGCAACCGCGGCACCGATCATGGCGAGGCGTCGCTCTGCTTCGCGATGGGCGGAGCGGTCAATGGCGGCGTCTACAACTGCAGTCGCAACAATTGGGACAACGGCGACCTCTTCTCGACGTCGAACGGCCGCTACGTCGCCCACCGGAGCGACTACAGGAACGTCTACAACGAGATCCTCAGCAGGCATCTCGGAGACCCGGATGAGCAGATGAACTCGATCATCCCGAACTACGACAACCTGGTGAACTCGGATCGAAACGGCTACTTCGATCCGCTCAATTTCATCAGCGCCTGAGCGCCCGGCACTCCAGGAACAGCAGGCGGTGAACCTCGCCAAAACGGGGCTCACCGCCTTTTTTCTGCCCCAGGAGTCTCCAACTTCCGAGAAAACCGATGTTTTTCGAATATCTGGGGGAGTTGAAGCAGTCGAGGGTTTACCCGCGCTCCCATACAAAGATAATGAAGAGCTGTGAGGGCCTGGAACAGGGAGCGCCTCCGCGACCGCGGGCGCGCCATGCATCGTCGGGAGCCTTACAAAATCCTACAATCAATTATCTTAATGATGCTGGAACCCTTCCCCCGCGGGGAAGATGATAAACGTCCTATAGTCCAGCAACCCGTATTTGCAACACCAGCTATGTCCGGATTCCCCCGAACTATGATCATCGCCGGCAAAAATGCCGGGTCGTCAATCGCTCTCATCCTGTCGTTGTTGATTGCCGCGGCAACCCTGAACGGTTGCGACAGCTCAGCGTCCGAAGCCCAGGAAGAGGCCGGCGCGAATTCCTCCCTCAAAGAGCTTGTAGACGAGCTCCAGAAGCTCCCCGACCTCGAACAGGAGACGGCTGAACGACTCGCGCAGCATATCCTGAGCTCCCCCCGCGAAGACGCGGTAAAGCTCTCGGACGCCAT
>JAKUSY010000001.1 GCA_022451445.1 Planctomycetota bacterium | reverse complement strand
CAGGCTCATCACCTCTCCCAGCGCGCCGGCCAGCTCTTTCGCGGGCTGGAAGGCCAGGAGCCTGCCAAGGCCGGAGAGGCCGCCGGTGGTCCCATCCTGCGCATCCTTGATGAGCCCCATCAGGACCGCGACCTTGTTCTTCTTTTCCAGCTTCGCCAGGCTGGAGAGAGCGTCGTCAAGATCGGAGAGCTTGACCTTCTCCCGGCTGAGGATCGCCCGGCAGACTCCCTTCGTCCGCTTGAGCTTCAACAGATCGGTGACGCTGGCGTTTCGAAGTACATAGGCCTCCGCCGCAGGGGTCAACTCCCTGCCGGAGCTCACCGCCTCCTTGACTACCTTGTCGACATTGATCCTCTTGCGGGCGTACTTGAGAACTGTGTTAAGCTCGCCATCGGTCGGTCGGGCGGAGACCTCGAAGATCACCTCGGCAGAGACCAGGCCCTTGAACTCGACGGCGGCCTTGAGAGCTTCCGCCCTTACCAGCGCGGAATCGTCACGCGAAGCCGAGATCAGGGTCTCCTCAAATCCCACGAACTTGCCGGCCCAGTGTCCGAGCGTCCGGATCGCCGCCGCGCGTACGCGCGGCTCCTCCGCCTGGAAAACCTTCCCGGGCAGCTCCGGGTGCGGGATCCGCTGCTCCTCGAAAACCCACAGGCACTCCAGCAGCGCCTGCGCCTCGTTGCGATCCTTTGACGCCTTCGCCGGGCTCAGCTTCGCCGTGTAGGCGCCCACCTTGGCCTTGATCTCTTCCGGCTTGCGACCGCTGAGCTCGAGCCTCGCCCGGTAGCGAGTGCTCTTCTCTTTGGAAAAGAAGTTATCGCAAACCTCCGCGATCGGCTTGCCCTTCATCTTCGCAGGCTTCACCAGCGGACGGCCCTTGCAGGTCACGCGGTAGACCCGGCCGTGGCCGTGGTCACGGTTGGGGTCGCGCATATTGTGCTGCATGTGACCGATGAGCGGGTTTGACCAGTCCGAGACGTAGAGCGCCCCGTCGCCGCCGATCTCGCAGTCGGTAGGCCGGAAGTTCTGGTCTTTCGTCACCAGGATCGGCTCGATCTCGACAGCGGTGATGTCGGCGCCGTCGTACTTCACCTGGTGCTGGAGCACGCCGAGGAAGCCGATCGTATTGCAGATCAGGAAGTTCTCGTTGTTGCGCTCGGGGAAGTGGCTGCTGGAGAGGATCCCGGTCGCCGCCACGGGGCGGACCCGCTTGCGGAACCACTTCTTGTTGCCGATGCCCTTGCCCAGGTTGGCGTAGCTGCCGGTGCCGCCGGTGCCATCGTTGACGAATTGGAAGCCCCAGCTGTCGAACACATCGCCGTGGGGGTTCGGGCCGATCGGAAAGTGGAAGCCGACCTCGAAGGTGCGCGGGTCGAAACGGTAGACGCCGGAAGCTCCCGAACGGAACACCCGCGTCGGCGTCTCGTTGCTGCACTGGTTGAAGATACCGCGCGACCAGTAGAGGGCGCCGGCGGGGCCGATGACCAGGCCGTTGGCCGTATGGTGCGTATCGGCACTCGAGACGCCCTGCAGCATGCGGATCTTGACGTCGGCCTTGTCGTCGCCATCGGTATCCTTGAGATGCCAGATCTCCGGAGGCGCCGCCACCAACACCCCACCGCCCCAGAATTCGAAGCCGGTGATGCTGTTGAGCTTGTCAGCGAAGACGATGAGCTTGTCGGCCTTGCCATCGCCGTTTTCATCCGGCAGGATCACCAGCGCATCCCTGGGCGTATTGGTCGGGTTCCAGTGCGGATAGGACGGCCAGACCGACACCCACAGGCGGCTGTCGGTATCGACGGCCATCTGCACGGGGTTGATGAGCCGGGGGAACTTCTCTTCTGAAGCAAAGAGGTTCAACTCCATTCCCTCGGCGACCTTCATCTTGCTGGCTGCTTCCTTGCCGCTGAGGAATTTGTAGGCGCCGCCCTTCGCCTTGCCGGGGCGGTTGGTCTTGACCTTCAGCAGATCGGGGAAGTTGTTGTCCTTGACGTTCGCCTTGCCTCCCTGGGCGACGTTCCAGGCACCCTTGTCCCGGTTGGCCGTCATGATGTCGAAGATCTCCATCTCACGGCGCATGACGTCGGCATTGGACTGCCCGTGCCAGCTCAGCTTCGAGCGTCCACCAAAGACGTTGTAGCCATCGACAACGCGATAACGGCTGAACCAGTGCAGGTTCTTGTCGAGCACCGCCGCGCGCAGCTTCTCAGTGTCGGAATCGCTCTTGGCGGCCTTGCCCAGCAACGCCTCGACGATGACTCCCGCAATGGCCTTATTGCCATGGTCGAGCAGGTGAATCCCGTTCATAGTCAGGGGTGTTTTCGCGGCGGCGTAAAGTTTTTGGCTTGGGCTGAAGAGATCCACGTAGGCCACCTTCTTCGCCTTGCAGGCTCGCTCGGTCGCCTCGGTGTAGAGCGCCAGGTTCCTGTTGTTCTCGGAGCCGTCAGGGAGCACGTGGCTCTTGAGGTCCTCGTGGGCGATCGGCGAGAACACCACCAGGCGCGGAGCGGACTTGCCGTTGTACTTCTTGTCACGCAGCGAGTCGATCAGGCCGCCGAGGTCCTTCTCGAAGCCGCCGACGCCGCCGGGGCCGCCGAGCGCTTCGCCGTAGCCGAAGAAGCAGAAGACCACGTCGGCCTTCTCCTTGGAGAGCCACTGGTCCTGGCTGCCGAAGTTGGGCGAGCGGGTGCGTTTCCTGATCGTGTCGCCGGAGAAACCGAGATTCCTGAAGACCAGCTCATGCTTCGGATAGGCTGCGTGCAGGTAGGTCTCCAGCCAGCCATGGTGCTGCATGCGATCGGCGAGGGTATTGCCGATGTAGCAGACGTGGTCGCCCTTCTGCAATTTGAACGCTGGCTCTGCCACCGGGGTGGCCCCCCCCAGGCAGACAAGGGACAACAAACCGACAAAAACGCGAAGCCGACGAATCATGCGCATAGATCTCACTGGGTATCCAGGGTGGGTCAGGACCCCGCGACGCGAATACGAGCGGGGTTGTCTTCATTTACAGGCTACTTCAAACCGAGCCCGCATTATCGCCGAAATCAGCGTTCTCCCAATGCCTTATTTGGCATCAAGATTTCGAAGCTTCGCCTGGATCGCCTTGGCCTCGGCGGCCGGCAGCCCCTCCGTGAGCGAAACCGCGAGGAAGAACGCCGCCACGGCTGAGTCCGACTTCCGGTCAGCGGCGGGCAGCTTGCCGAGGTAGCTCACCAGGCTGTCCACCAATGGGCGAACCTGCGCCTTGTCCCAGTGCTTGCTCGGAATCGTCTGGAGGACTGAGATGGAAGAGTCCCGGTTCTTCCCGGCCCTGAGGAGCGCCGCCAGGGCGGAGAACTTTTCCTTCTCATTACCAGGGATCTTCCCCAGCGTCCGGATCGCGAGATCGTGGAGGTTCTCACCACCGCTCACGGTGAGCCGGGATGCCGCGATCCTCTTCTTCTTGAATCCCGGACCTGACCAGCTCACCACGAGACCGTCGCTCCCACCGCCATCGTAGTAGGTCACGATGAAGGGGTGAGAGCCGGCGCTGAGACGAAGCTTCTTGGATTTCTCCCTCATCCCGTGGCTGCCATCGTTATTGATAACCTCCTTGCCATCGATGTAGAGGCGCGAACCATCATCGGAGTTGATGGAGAAGGTGTAATTTCCTGAGCGGGGAATCTGGATATTACCTGTAAAGCGGAGCGCGAAAGCATCATTGGCCTTACGCTGCGGCACCTTCAGGCTGATCTCGGGGACCACGCCACCGGCCTTGGGCTTCATCTTCGCAAGGGTCTTGAGATCAACGGGACCGCTGTGCGGCGCGAAGAAGTCCACATGGATGCCGCTCTTTCTGACATCGGAGCCACCAGGCGCGGCCTTTAGATTCGCCGGCAACTTCGAAACCAGGGACCGCACCTTTGAGTACAGCCCGGCTCGAACCTTCTTGTCCCCTACGTTAGGAACCGCCGCGAGGAAATCACGCAGGCCATCCTTGCTGGCGGAGGCCAGGCGGTAGACCTCGTCGCCGGCGCCGGCAGCTGCGATCAAGGCGGAATAACAGAGCTGCCTCACCTCGGAGGTCTTCGCTCCGGCAGCCAGGGCCTTCAGCTCACCCAGCACGGCGGCGAGATCTTTCGCCGGCTGGCTGGCCAGCAGCTTGCCGAGACCGGAGAGACCGGCCGTGGCGCCTTCCTGGGCCCCCTTGATGAGCCCCATCAGGACCTCAACCTTGTTCTTTTTGACCATCTTCGCCAGGCCCGTGAGCGCGTTGTCAAGATCGGAGAGCTTGACCTTCGCCCGGCTGAGGATCGCCCGGTAGACACCCTCGGTGGGATCGAGCTTCAACAGGTCTGCGACACTGGCGTTTCGAAGCACGTAAGCCTCGGCCGCCAGGCTGAGCTTCTTGCCCGAGCTCACGGCGTCCTGGACAACCTTGTCGACATCAATATTCTTGCGTGCGTAGCCGAGAACCGTGTTGAGCTCGGCGTCGGTGGGCCGGGTGGCAACCTCGAAGATCACCTCGGCGGCGGCCAGGCCCTTGAGCTCGACGGCGGCCTTGACGGCCTCGGCCCTGACCAGCGCGGAAGAATCGCGCGCTCCGGCAACGAGGGTATCCTCCCAGCCCTTGATCTTGCCGGCCCAGTGTCCGAGCGTGCGAATCGCCGCCGCGCGCACGCGCGGCTCCTCCGCCTTGAAGACCTTCTTGAGCAGCTCCAGATTCGGAAGCCGCTGCTCCTCGAAGACCCACAGGCACTCGAGCAGCGCCTGCGCCTCGTTGCGGTCCTTCGAGGCCTTCGCCGGGCTGAGCGCCGCGGCGTAGGCACCCACCTTAGCGCTAATCTCATCCGGCTTGCGGCCGCTCAGCTCGAGCCTCGCCCGGTAGCGAGTGCTCTTCTCCCTGGCGAAGAAGTTGTCGCAGACCTTCTCAATCGGCTGGCCCTTCATCTTCGCCGGCTTCACTAGCGGACGACCCTTATAGGTCACCCGGTAGACCCGCCCGTGAGCATGATCACGGTTGGGATCGCGCATATTGTGCTGCATGTGACCGATGAGCGGGTTTGACCAGTCCGAGACGTAGAGCGCCCCGTCGCCGCCAATCTCGCAGTCGGTCGGACGGAAGTTCTGGTCCGTGGTGACCAGGATCGGCTCGATCTCGACAGCGGTGATGTCGGCGCCGTCGTACTTCACCTGGTGCTGGAGCACGCCGAGGAAGCCGATCGTATTGCAGATCAGGAAGTTCTCGTTGTTGCGCTCGGGGAAGTGGCTGCTGGAGAGGATCCCGGTCGCCGCCACGGGGCGGACCCGCTTGCGGAACCACTTCTTGTTGCCGATGCCCTTGCCCAGGTTGGCGTAGCTGCCGGTGCCGCCGGTGCCATCGTTGACGAATTGGAAGCCCCAGCTGTCGAACACATCGCCGTGGGGGTTCGGGCCGATCGGAAAGTGGAAGCCGACCTCGAAGGTGCGCGGGTCGAAACGGTAGACGCCGGAAGCTCCCGAACGGAACACCCGCGTCGGCGTCTCGTTGCTGCACTGGTTGAAGATACCGCGCGACCAGTAGAGGGCGCCGGCGGGGCCGATGACCAGGCCGTTGGCCGTATGGTGCGTATCGGCACTCGAGACGCCCTGCAGCATGCGGATCTTGACGTCGGCCTTGTCGTCGCCATCGGTATCCTTGAGATGCCAGATCTCCGGAGGCGCCGCCACCAACACCCCACCGCCCCAGAATTCGAAGCCGGTGATGCTGTTGAGCTTGTCAGCGAAGACGATGAGCTTGTCGGCCTTGCCATCGCCGTTTTCATCCGGCAGGATCACCAGCGCATCCCTGGGCGTATTGGTCGGGTTCCAGTGCGGATAGGACGGCCAGACCGACACCCACAGGCGGCTGTCGGTATCGACGGCCATCTGCACGGGGTTGATGAGCCGGGGGAACTTCTCTTCTGAAGCAAAGAGGTTCAACTCCATTCCCTCGGCGACCTTCATCTTGCTGGCTGCTTCCTTGCCGCTGAGGAATTTGTAGGCGCCGCCCTTCGCCTTGCCGGGGCGGTTGGTCTTGACCTTCAGCAGATCGGGGAAGTTGTTGTCCTTGACGTTCGCCTTGCCTCCCTGGGCGACGTTCCAGGCACCCTTGTCCCGGTTGGCCGTCATGATGTCGAAGATCTCCATCTCACGGCGCATGACGTCGGCATTGGACTGCCCGTGCCAGCTCAGCTTCGAGCGTCCACCAAAGACGTTGTAGCCATCGACAACGCGATAACGGCTGAACCAGTGCAGGTTCTTGTCGAGCACCGCCGCGCGCAGCTTCTCAGTGTCGGAATCGCTCTTGGCGGCCTTGCCCAGCAACGCCTCGACGATGACTCCCGCAATGGCCTTATTGCCATGGTCGAGCAGGTGAATCCCGTTCATAGTCAGGGGTGTTTTCGCGGCGGCGTAAAGTTTTTGGCTTGGGCTGAAGAGATCCACGTAGGCCACCTTCTTCGCCTTGCAGGCTCGCTCGGTCGCCTCGGTGTAGAGCGCCAGGTTCCTGTTGTTCTCGGAGCCGTCAGGGAGCACGTGGCTCTTGAGGTCCTCGTGGGCGATCGGCGAGAACACCACCAGGCGCGGAGCGGACTTGCCGTTGTACTTCTTGTCACGCAGCGAGTCGATCAGGCCGCCGAGGTCCTTCTCGAAGCCGCCGACGCCGCCGGGGCCGCCGAGCGCTTCGCCGTAGCCGAAGAAGCAGAAGACCACGTCGGCCTTCTCCTTGGAGAGCCACTGGTCCTGGCTGCCGAAATTGGAAGAGCGCGTCCGCTGCTTGATCATATCGCCGGAGAAGCCGAGGTTCCTGAAGACCAGCTCGTGTTTCGGATAGGCGGCGTGAAGATAGGTCTCCAGCCAGCCATGGTGCTGCATGCGATCGGCAAGCGTGTTGCCGATATAGCAGATGTGGTCGCCCTTCTCGAGCTTCAGCCCGGGAGCGGCTGCGGAGGCAGGATTCCGGGCGCCTGCGAAAACGAGGGTTAACAAACCGGCAGAAATGAGAACGCGAGACTGCAGAATCATGCGCATGGGTTTCACCGTATCTATTGGGTGCGTCAGTACCACCCCGCAAAGGCGGGATGTTGAATGTTTACAACTTTTTCAAACCGAAGGTCACATTATTCTCCAAGAGCGGCTTTTTGCCAATGCCTCATCTGCCGAGGAACGAGCTTCTCCAACGCACGGAAGCGGGGGCCGATCGACCCCATGATGAGCAAGCCCGGGACCGAGGAAGGAAAAATGAAAATGCCTGTCCATCCGAGTCCTCAAATAATGCTTCTCGATGTAACATAGGTTTCGATTTTCACTTTAGTTAATCTCTTTAACAACGGCCTCAGCGACAATTAGCGCAGCTCTTCTTCAATTGCATTTGACAAAAAAGGCATCGCCCTGATGGAAGTACTTTTTACCATCGTGATATACGTGGTCTTCGGCGTCATCTGCGCGCTTATCGCCCAGAGCAAAGGACGCAGCGGTATCGGCTGGTTCTTCATCGGGTTCTTTGCCGCTTGCATCGGAATCATCATCATTCTCGTTCTTCCAAACCTGAAGGAGGAACAAGCCAAACACCAGCAGCTCCAACGCGAAAACCGCCGCCTGCGTGAAAAGGTCCGCAAGGAACGCCAGACGGCTGATCGGCGACATGCCCAGACCCAGCAACGCCTGGGCGTCCACGACCAGTCCCTCGACATGGACACTTCACGCCAGCTTGAAAGTCAAGCCGGCCAGGAATTTCTCGCTACCTCCGGCAAGCCGCCCCCCCCACCAGGCTCCAGGCCCCCGCCGAAACGGAATACTCCGGAGGAAAAGGTGTGGTTCTACGAGGACCAGGGCTCCCTGGAGCAAGGGCCTGTAAGCGGCCGCCAGCTTGCTCTTCTTCTGAAGAACAACGAGATCAACCCGGCTACCCAGGTCTGGCGAGACCCCTGGCCGCAATGGCGCGCCCTTGGAGAGGTTGAAGGAGAGTTGAACAATGAATAGCTCCGATCCTGGCTCGAAAAACAAACCCGAACAGGCCCTTCCCAGCGGCGCCGTCCTGCACGCCCAATTCAATGGAATACTCGAGGGCTTCGCAGGGGACTGGTCAACGCTTGAAGATACGGTAGCCAGGATTAACGCCACGAAGATTGCCGAGGTGGACCTGGAAAGGGACGGCGGAAGGTTCAGTCTCCTCTTCGAAAACACACCCATCCCCGGCGAGCTGGTGACCCCCGAAGCGCAACAACAGCTGCTGGAGCTCCTCGCCACGCTGATCGCGGCCACCCCGGCCCCCGAGGCCGTAGAATCTACGGTCGCATGCAAGGTGGTACACGAGGATGGCATCGTCGAAACGATACTGGCTGTCGAAGGCGGCGAGCTTCGTCCCCTCAGCCGGATCCGCGACCGCCAGAAGCATGACGCGCTCCCCCTCGAGCAAAGTAAGCAATTCGCTTCCCCGCTTCAACAGCTTGGCGCCAGGAAAGGGGCTCTCGTGGCGCTTCTTCTCCTGGCGGGCTTCGGACTCATGGCGTGGCAAAACGGCTATGTCGGAAAAATCCTCAGCCGGCCGGCGGACGAGCTCGTCAACGACCTGGGCCACTTCGAGCGATTACTCGAGGTTACGGTCGCAAAGGATTGGGGGAAATACAAGGTCACCATCACCCGGGGCCCATCATACCCGGAGAGCCCCGCTGACGCCGAGCGGCTGCGCGTCGATCGCAAGGCCACCAGCGAATTGGCCGCCCTGGACATCGTAGCCAAGGGCGATCACCTCTACGTGCAGCTGCGCAACGATACGGGAAAAATCATCACGAGCGCGAAAGCCGAGCTCCGACCCCTGCTCGACGACAAAGAAGGACAGGTGATCGTCCGTATCAACGGGCATATCAATGGACACACTCTCCGGCTCGCCCTCGATCGGGGCAAGGCAGGAAAAGACTGATGATGGAAGACCCCCAGGAGGGAAAACCCGGCGCAGCCGCCGACTCCGATGTAAATTCCTGGCCGCCAGGGCGCGTACCTTCCGAAGGCGAACGAATCGAGCTGAGCTGCGAAGAATGTGACGCACCCTGGTACATCCATGTGTCCATGGCAGGACACCGGCTTCGTTGTAAATGCGACGCCTGGCTTGAAATACCGCGGCCTGAAACCTCCCTGGAGCAGCTGGCCCCTCACCAGGAAAAAGCCCTCGACCACTTCAAGCCGACCCGGGAACTGAGCCTTGATAAACCTCCATCCAGCTTCGAGCATGTTCCCGATGTCGATGTCCATACTCCGCTGAAACCCGGAGCTCTACGCTACGGCCTGGTGCGCACCCGCCAACGCTGGATAAACCGGGCGACGTTAGAGCGCGCCCTCGTGGTCGCCGCCTTTTTGGCTCCCTCCTTATATCTTAACCTCTTCGGCGGCGGACAGGAGCGGCTCCTGTTCATGCCCCTGGGCGAATTGTTTTCGGG